>NZ_JAMXXO010000001.1:0-300000 GCF_024129115.1 Acinetobacter lwoffii | reverse complement strand
CCAATGGTATTTTTGATTAAATCTTTATTTTTAAATTATTTAAATTAGGTAAACATGGCAACAGATAGGCTATTCCTGTCAGCCCCTACACGACTTAACCGTCCATCTTTTACAAGTGTATAGAAATAGATTAAAACAAAGGCGCTTTAAAAACAAAAATAGCGCATTTCAAAAATATTACACAAGGAACGGTCATGGCTTCTAAACTTTTAAGCTTGATAAAAACAAAAGTGAGTCCTGTTTTAACCGTCGAAACCCAAACGAAAAGCTTATTGGGCGGCTTATTCGGTGGAACGACATCAGGTACCCTCACCAATCTTATTGGCAATCTCACCGGATCCAATACTCAACCTTCAGTCAGCTCATTATTAAATAATCTCCTTTCTGGAAGCAGCCTGAGTACGACAAATCTCAGCAATTTATTAACTCAATTTTCTGGTTCGAATGCCTCAAGTTTAAATATTCAAAGCCTGATCAGTAGCTTAACCCAATCCAATGGCGGTAGCTTTAATATTACCCAGGTCACCAACTTATTAAAGAGCTTAATGGGGAGCAATAGCAGCAGCCTAGATCTTGAGGCTATTTCTAAACTGGTGGGCGGCTTATTGGGCGGCAGTACGGGCAATATTGATATTGGTAAAATTTCTCAACTGGTCGGTGGCCTGATCGGCGGTTCAAGTAATATTGATATCGGTGCCATCGCAGGTCTGGTCGGCAACCTAATTGGTAGCAGTGGCGAGATTGATATCGCACAAATTGCCGAGTTGGTCGGTGGCCTGATCGGCGGTTCTGGCGGTTTAGGCGGCGTAGATATTGGTGCCATCGCAGGCCTGGTCAGCAACCTAATTGGCGGCAATGGTGAGATTGATATTGCACAAATTGCTCAGTTCGTTGGTGGCCTGATCGGTGGTTCTGGCGGATTGGGCGGTGTAGATATCGGTGCGATCGCGGATCTGGTTGGCAACCTGATTGGTGGCAATGGCGAGATTGATCTCGCACAAATTGCTGAATTGGTCGGTGGTCTGATCGGCGGTTCTGGCAGTTTAGGTGATATAGATATTGGAGCAATTGCAGGCTTGGTGGGTGGTTTAATCGGTGGCAATGCAGGCAGTGATTTTGATCTTGGTGCTATTACCAATTTAATTAGCGGCTTTGTAGGCGGAAATGCAACGGGTGGTTTTGATGTCGGTGGCTTCACTGACTTACTGAGCGGTCTGATTGCGAATGGTTCAAATGGCATAGACTTGGGTGGGTTATTAGGCAATCTCAATCTCGGTAGCGATCTGGATCTGGGTGGTATGATCGAAAGTATTTCCTCTGCTTCAAACGGCTTTGACCTAGGCAGTATTGCCGAAGGTGTTGGTCAGCTGGTTGGTAGTGGCTCTTCGATTGAATTGCCTGACCTCGGTGATCTTGTCCAAGGTGTGGGTACGACTGATTCCAATATTGATCTGTCTGCTCTCCTGCCGGGCATTAAAGATACAATTCAGAATATCGGCAGTGGCGGTTCTTCATCCGGATTTGATTTTGGTTCACTCCTCAATAATTTTACTAAAAATATTGATATCGATCAGACTAATCTGTGGGGTTAATCATAATCTCATTAAAAAAACGCGCTTCATGCGCGTTTTTTTAATTCTTGAATTAGCATTTAAACTTATACACCACGCCAGTCTACCCGAGCATTGCGTTCGGTTCGGTAAATACGACAAATATATTCACCCAGTGGTAGTTCATTCAAATACTGCTGATAGTCACGATATTCTTCGGACAAGGTTTCAAAATTTTCTTTTTCCCACGGCGTACCTGGAATCGCCAGAAGCGGTGCCAACATGGAACAGACTGCAATATCCGCCAGACCTAAACGATTTCCGACAAAATAATGCCCACCTTGGCTGACCAGCATCTGATTGAGCTGCTGTACAGCAACATCGATGTGTTGTTTAGATTCCGCCACGGTTTCCTCATTCAATGCATAACCCTTGGCCACCATCGCTTTCAATAAAGGTTTAGAAAATTTTTCAAACTGGCGCAGATAGCCCTGCTCACCAATTAAAATATCCAGAGATTCATGATCAGAAGTCAGTGCTTGAGAGAGCATCCAGCGACGGACATGACGACCCAATTCCAAAGTAATTTCATTAATTTCTAAAGCTTTATTTCGAAAATATCCTTCCGCGTGCAGTAAACGATGTTCTGGATAAGTATCATCCAGATACAGAGCAATCTGGGTGGAATCTGCGATCCATCGATCCTGATCACGCAAAATAGGCAGACGATTCTGTCCTGTTTTCAGGCGGGCAAAAGCGCGGTGTACCCCGGGTATCAGATTATGAGCAACATAATACAACTCTTTATGGTCCAGCATCCAACGTGCTTTTTCGCAAAAGTGAGATAAAGGAAACTGGTATAAAGTTCGCATGTATGCTCCATGTTTATCGTTATTGGATCAGGGCGTGTAGGCCGCTGTTTTATTCAGATACTTTAGTCACTCACTTTTAGAAAAACAATGTGATTTTTATTCAAAAGTAAAATACTGGCTGATTATTCCTTTATGGCTGGTGGACTCACGATACATCCTGGAAAGCTCAATGAGTCATTTTAGGTCGCCAGAAGCATTTGATTGCAATAAACCACAAGCGCATGACCTGACTTTAGCCGTGCTTTCATGTAAAATCGGGGGCAATTTTTATATAACGCTTTTGTGAGTTATTTCATGGGTTTTAATTGCGGTATTGTCGGCTTGCCGAACGTTGGTAAATCTACACTTTTCAATGCTTTAACCAAAGCTGCTATTGCTGCAGAAAACTTCCCTTTCTGTACGATCGAACCAAACACCGGGATTGTACCTGTTCCTGATCCACGTTTAGACAAATTGACTGCAATTGTTAAACCGCAACGTGTTATTCCGACTTCTATGGAATTTGTAGACATCGCAGGTCTGGTAGCTGGAGCTTCTAAGGGTGAAGGCTTGGGTAACCAGTTCCTGGCCAACATTCGTGAAACTGATGCAATTGCTCACGTTGTGCGTTGTTTTGAAGATGAGAACGTCATTCATGTGAATGGTCGTATTGATCCACTGGATGACATCGCTACGATTAATACCGAACTTGCGCTCGCAGACTTAGATGCTGTAGCCAAAGCAATTACGCGTTTGACTAAATCTGCTAAAGGTGGTGACAAAGAAGCGCTAGCCACTAAAGCTGTTCTGGAAAAAATCCAGCCTTTACTGGATGAAGGTAAACCGGCTCGCGCAGCAGACCTAGATGATGACGAACGTAAACTGGTTCGTGGTTTTGGCTTAATGACCCTTAAACCAACCATGTATATTGCCAACGTTGCTGAAGACGGTTTTGAGAACAACCCACATTTAGATGCAGTGAGAAAATTGGCTGCTGAAGAAAATGCGATTGTAGTTCCACTGTGCAACCAGATTGAAGCTGAAATTTCATTGCTTGAAGATGAAGACCGTGCTGAATTCCTTGAAGCAATGGGCATGGAAGAACCTGGCTTAAACGTGGTGATTCGCGCGGGTTATTCACTGCTTGGCCTACAAACTTACTTCACCGCGGGTGTACAAGAAGTTCGTGCCTGGACCGTAAAAGTTGGCGCAACTGCACCACAGGCAGCAGGCGTGATTCATACCGACTTTGAAAAAGGCTTTATCCGTGCAGAATGTATCGCTTATGATGATTTCGTGCAGTACAACGGCGAAGCCGGTGCGAAAGAAGCAGGCAAATGGCGTCTAGAAGGTAAAACTTACATCGTTCAGGATGGCGATGTTTTACACTTCCGTTTTAACGTTTAAGTCATTGCTGTTAAAAAAAGCCCCTTCTTGGGGCTTTTTTATTGCTTATAAAAAGAGGATTCATACGTATAACAGGCTTTCTGGAAGCGCATAAGATCAACATATATTAACAATAATGATAACTATTCTCATATATGAATATTAAATTAGAGTGTATCTTAAATCTAATGAAAAATAACCTAACTCCATTCTCCCCAAGGAATCCTGCCAATGAGCTACACCTTGCCTGTACTGCCTTATGCTTATGATGCGCTAGAGCCTCATATCGATAGCAAGACTATGGAAATTCATCATAGCAAGCATCATCAAACTTATATCAATAATATCAATGCAGGAATCGCGGGTACAGAATGGGAAGATTTATCAGTCGAAGCCTTAATTAGCAAATTCAATGAAGTGCCCGAGCAACTCAGACAGAACGTGATTAATAATGCTGGTGGACATGCCAATCATTCCCTGTTCTGGACAGTGATGAGTCCAGACGGCGGTGGTCATCCTGAAGGTGAAATTGCCAAGGCGATCGAACATGAATTAGGAGGATTCGAGGCATTTAAAGAAGCGTTTACCCAAGCAGCGCTTAGCCGTTTTGGTAGTGGGTGGGCTTGGTTAAGTATGGCGCCAGATCAAACACTTATTGTAGAAAGCAGTGCTAATCAGGATTCTCCACTGATGCATGGCAATATTCCCCTTTTAGGTCTGGATGTCTGGGAACATGCCTATTATTTACAATATCAAAACCGTCGTCCGGAATATATCTCGGCTTTTTTCAATGTCGTGAACTGGGAAGAAGTGAATCGTCGTTATTTGAAAGCATTAAACACGCTTTAAATCTTTGAGGAGATCGACCATGTCTACACGTACAATGATTCAACGCATGATTGGCAGCACACTCCTGATCTGCGGTGTAATGGTGCTTTTTTTAGAACATGTGTGGATGCCCTATTTTTAAAGTTTATTTTGCTAAAAAAGCCAGTCTGAATGACTGGCTTTTTATAGGTACATCTATATGGGCAAAGGTTTATTGCATATTGGCAATTGCAGTACCTTTTTGCTTAGGATCGGTATTTCCGAGTGCAGGATGGGCAATGGCGTTCTGACATTGCAGTTTATCCCGCTCATAATCTGCCTGTTTTTGTTGCAGACCATTACCATTTTCCATGGTCGTCCGCGCCCAGATTTCCAGACTGGTCAAGGCTTTACGACATAAGGCATATTTGCCTTCGGTCACCGAATCGGTCATTTTGACATTAATGCGCCAGTCCGTACTCAATTTACGTGCCGGTTGACGTACCTGTGTTTCCAGCTGATCCACTTCTTTATTATAGACCAGCGGATCCACTTCATTGATCAGCTGCCATGCAGCATTAGCATAAGTCGTCGCATCATTGGTCAGTTTAGGTGCCGGTTTAATTTCTGGCTTATCAGTCGATTGACTGTCATTCCCACACGCTTGTAACAATATTGCCGTGCTTATTAAAGCAGCAGTCAGCATCGTGCGTGTCTTGAACATCCACATATCAGGCTCGCCAATTTAAACATTTCGGCACTATGCTATTAAATTCACGTAGAATACACAATCTTCATTTGACCCATCGTTCAACTCTCCTTTAAGGTGTGTCGTGTCTGAACAGAATCAACTCGCTACGCAACCTGCTGGCTTCTGGCAAGGTGCAAAAGATAGCCAAGCGATTATCTTCACTTATTTACCAGTGTCGTTTGCTTTTGGTGTTTCAGCCACTCAGTTTGGCTTTACCGCCTGGGAAGCATTGTTCCTGTCCTGCTCAATGTATGCAGGTGCCAGCCAGTTCCTGGTGGTCGCTCTCTTAGGCAGTGGAACATCCATCTGGATGACGGCATTGACCGTGATTGCCTTAGACATTCGTCATCTGCTTTATGGCCCTGCGTTACAAAATCTGATTCAAGACCGGCTCAATTTAAAAAAAACGGCAATCTGGTCTTGGGGTCTGACCGATGAAGTCTTTGCCTCTGGCATGATCAAGCTCTCGCAACGGCGTCAAGAATGGTCGGAATCCTGGATGCTCGGTTTAAGCCTGTTTAGCTGGATGTCCTGGGCACTCGGATCTTTCCTCGGTGGCTTATTTGCCGATCAGGTCAGCAACTTGCCGCAGTTCTTGCAGGCTGCACTAGATTTCCTGTTACCTGCACTGTTCCTGAGTTTCTTGTTAGCCGCCTTTGAGAAAAAACACACTTTTGTTGTAGCTGTCACGATTCTGGTGTCTGCGATTGCCTGTTATTTTATCGACCTGTCCGCCGCGATCTTTATCGGGATTAGTTCGGGTATTTTTGCCGGCCTGTTCAAGCACTATATTCTGAAACAGCCAGATCCTGAACACGCAGGAGATCAAGCATGAATCTAGAGATTATTCTGGTCGGGATTTTAGTCGGAATTGCCAATTTCGCCTCGCGCTTTGGTCCTTTTTTTGTCATTCAAAAATTTCAGCAAGGTTCGCAAAAACGCGGAGCATTGTGGCTAAAAATTGCCTTGGGTTCAATTGGCATTGCTGCGATCAGCTCCATGTTGGTGGTTGCTACCCTGCCACCTTTATTAGAAACACCGAATAAAAGTTTTGCGATGCTGGTTGGCTTTATTGTGCTCACGGTTTTGTACTTTAAGTTTAAACGGATTGTGATGGCGACACTGACCGCAGCACTAACCTATGGGTTGGTTTACACCTATGTTGCAGTACCCTTTTAAGCTTTAACTGGTTGATCAATTGAAACAAAGACTTATGCTAAACTCATAGTATAGGTCTTTTTTTATATAACAATAAAAACCAGGAAGGATGCGCATGTTTGCAGCCAAACAGGTGATTGAAGGCAAAATCTTTATTCATCATCGGCGCGATAAAATGTTAACCGTATTCCATCGACATGAAGTGCCAGCACAGTATTTTGAATGTTTTATCAATGCTCAAAATTTTACCGGACATTTTGTCGAAATACATGCTCAACCAGCAGATCAAGTTCGGGTGGTTTATATTAAAAAGAATAGCACCCATCAAATTATTGCTATGCTTAATCAGAGCCAATACGTGCTGCATCTTCATCCTTTGACATTGATTTTGGGTAAATGGAGCTTCAGACATCGTGTCCTGCCGAATACTCTAAAAATTTTTGCTGGTTTATTTGCGCTCCTTTTTATTCTTTTTTCAGCTACCGCCTTTTCAGCAGATCAGTTCCAGCTCACCACCATCTTGCGAGACTGCATTCAATTCACAGTTTTTGGGCTACTGTTATTTTTGCTGTGCTTTGTACTGCCTTTTGTATTGCCCTATGCGTATTTCCTGCATGTTCGTACATTACGTCTGTTAAAGATGCTAAATATCAATACTGAACAAGTTGCACAAATAGAAAAGCTCAAGTCTCAAAGCGGGATTTATCTTCTGCAAACGCAGTCTGACAGCGATGTGAAAATGACAGCGCCTCCTTATTAAAATCTAGAAAAACTTTATAAATAAAACTGTTGGTCAATATCACAATTTTGTATGAATCTTGGCTTAACTGTCGGCTCAGTTCTGCTATGCTAAAAGTCCATAAAATCAAGCATGGATGATCCACATGAGCGTGACTATTGGTACTCCCCTTCAATCTTCTGCCTATAAAGTTCTATTATTGGGTTCTGGTGAACTGGGCAAGGAAGTGGTGATTTCACTACAACGCCTTGGAGTCGAAGTCCATGCTGCTGACCGTTATGATCATGCCCCTGCCATGCAGGTTGCGCATTATTCCTATACCTTGAATATGGCAGATGCTGTAGAACTCAAACAACTCATCAATCAAATCCAGCCACATTTAATTGTTCCTGAAATTGAAGCGATTGCGACCGAAGTTCTGCTTGAAATAGAAGCCCAGAACATTGCTACAGTCATTCCTTCTGCTAAAGCCGTCAATCTGACCATGAACCGTGAAGGTATTCGTCGTCTGGCTGCGGAAGAACTCGGTCTGCCAACTTCAGCTTACCGTTTTGCCGACAGTTTAGAATCCTTCCGCGCGGCCTGTGACGATGTCGGCTATCCAAACTTTGTGAAACCGGTGATGTCATCTTCAGGCAAAGGTCAGTCTCGTGTTACCCGTTTTGATGAAGTCGATGCTGCCTGGGAATATGCGCAAACCGGTGGCCGGGTCAATCAGGGTACTGTGATTGTAGAATCACAAATTGACTTTGATTTTGAAATTACCTTATTGACTGTTCGTGCAAAAAATCCAGAAACCGGCGAAATCGAAACGTCTTATTGCGACCCGATCGGACATCGTCAGGACTCAGGTGATTATGTGGAAAGCTGGCAGCCTCAACCGATGACTCCAGCCGCGCTGGAAGAATCCAAGCGCATTGCCAACAAGGTCACTACAGCACTTGGTGGCTGCGGAATCTTTGGAGTGGAACTCTTTGTAAAAGGCGACAAAGTATGGTTTAGTGAGGTTTCCCCACGTCCACACGATACTGGACTGGTGACTTTAGCCTCCCAATTTCAAAGTGAATTTGAGCTGCATGCACGTGCTATTTTAGGCTTGCCGGTGAATACTGCACGACATAGTGTGGCTGCCAGTGCGGTAATTTATGCTGGAGTAGATGGCCGTAATCTTTCATTTTCTGGCCTGAATCTTGCTTTAGCAGACGGCAATACCGATTTGCGCCTGTTTGGCAAACCAGAAGGTTTTAAACGTCGTCGTATGGGCGTTGCCACGGCACGTGCAGAAACTATTGAACAGGCACGTGAACTGGCCCTCCAGGTCGCCAACCAAGTTAGCGTCAACCAAAACTAAGCTGAAATACCAACGGACGACTGTACATGATCAACACCCATCCACTGCTGAATTACGCTAAAAGCAACCATGACATTAAAGCCATCAATCAATGGCGCAGTGATGTCGAAAATCAGCTTCAGGAAAGTTTTGAAAATGGCCAGTCGATTCGGGATATTATTCTGGCGCGTTCCAACCTGATTGATGAAGCATTGCAGTTTCTCTGGCAGCATGCCGAACTGGATCAAACTGATTTGGCCCTGTTTGCAGTCGGAGGCTATGGCCGTCGTGAAATGCTGCCTTATTCTGATGTCGACATCATGATCTTGTCAGAAGACGAGATTAACCCGGAACAGGAACAACTGATTTCTACATTCATTTCATCGCTTTGGGACGTGGGGAATTTCAAACCCGGTATCAGTGTCCGCACCATCAATGAATGTGTCAATCAGGCCAGCAGTGATCTGACCGTCGCCACCACCCTGATCGAAGCCCGCCTGATTATTGGCAATGAAAACCTGTGTAGATGGCCACGTCGTATCGTGTCACGTACCTGGACTGACAAAACTTTTTTTGATGCCAAGATGGATGAGCAGCATAAACGCTATGCTCAGCACAACAATACCGAAAGCAATCTGGAACCGGATATTAAAAATGCGCCGGGTGGCATCCGTGATATCAACCAGATTGGCTGGATTGCCAAACGGCATTTCCGCGTCAATCGCATTTATGATCTGGTACATCTCGGTTTTATTTCAGAATTTGAACTCGGTGTGCTTGAGGAAGCCGAAAGTTTCCTCTGGGAAATCCGTCATCACCTGCACCGCCTGACCAAGCGCGATGAAAACCGCTTATTGTTCGATTATCAGCGTGATATTGCTGCCAAATTTGGCTATGTACGTGAAGAGGCGCATCATCCGAACTATCCAATTGAACAGTTCATGAAGCGCTATTATCGCAGTGCACAGCAAGTGTCTACGCTGAACGAAATGCTGCTGGCCTATTTTAATGAATCGGTCATTACGCCACGTTTACCGCAATATGAACGCCAGATCGAAGAAATCAACCAGAACTTTAAACTGGTCGATGGCAAACTGGCTGTGCAGCATCACAAGATTTTCTCGGAAAATCCAAACGCAATTCTGGAAATTTTCTATTTACTAGCCAATCGTCCTGAGATCGAAGGTATTCGTGCGCGTACTTTACGCCTGCTGACCCTGGCTGGAAAACGCATTGATCAGGATTTTCGTGATAATCCGGTGCATCAGGCGCTATTTATGGCGATTATCCGTTCACCGCATCGACTCTACGATACTATGGTCGCGATGAAGCGTTATGGTGTGCTTGGAAATTACATCCCGGCCTTTGGACAGATTCTGGGACTGATGCAATATGACCTGTTCCATATCTATACGGTCGATGCACATACCTTATTGCTGCTGCGTAATTTAAACCGCTTTAAAGAACCTGAATTTGCCAAAGAATTTCCGGTGGTCAGTTCAGTGTTCCAGCGTTTGACCCGTCGTGACATTGTCTATCTGGCGGCAATTTTCCATGATATTGCCAAAGGCCGTGGCGGCGATCACAGTGAACTTGGCGCCAGTGATGCGATTAAATTCTGCCGTAGTCACGGTTTTACCGAACGCGAAAGCAACCTGGTGGCCTGGCTGATCCAAAATCATCTGGTGATGTCTGTCACTGCCCAGAAAAAAGATATTTCCGATCCGGATGTGGTCAAAGAATTCGCCGAAAAAATGGGTGACATGGAACATCTGGATTATTTATACACCCTGACAGTGGCAGATATTAATGCCACCAATCCCAAGTTATGGAATACCTGGCGCGCCTCGTTAATGCGTCAACTATATACTCAAGCACGTGACGTGATCCGTTCCGGTCTGGGCCGTCCGGTTGATTATCAGATGCTGATTGAAGATACCAAATTTGCAGCCAGTGAACTTCTGGTTCAGGACTTCTCACTGGATGAAGTAGAAAAAGTCTGGCAGGAACTTGGTGATGACTATTTCCTCAAAGAGACAGCAGATGAAATCGCCTGGCATACCCGTGCCATTTTACAGCACGGCGACAATCCTGCCCCACTGGTGCTGATGCGGGCACACCGTAAATATGCTCAAGATGCGGTACAGATCTTTATTTATACGCAGGATCAACCCAACCTGTTTGCCACCACGGTAGCTATTCTGGATCGTATGAATCTGGATGTACAAGATGCTCGAATTATTACTGCCACCAAAGCCTTCAGTCTGGACACCTACGTGGTACTCGACCGTTTTGGTACCTTATTGACCGATCCGGAACGCGAAGCCACAGTCATTGAAGCCCTAAAAGATGCCTTAAGTCATTCAGATGAATATCCGGGCCTGATGCAGCGCCGGATTCCACGTCAATTACGTCATTTCGATATTGAAAATACAGTCGATATCAGTATCAATCCTGCCTTGAATCAGAATATGGTTGAAATTGCCACTCTCGATCATCCCGGTTTACTTGCCAAAATCGGTGGTTTATTTATGATGCAAGGGCTGGATATACACTCTGCCAAAATTGCCACACTTGGCGAACGTGCCGAAGATATATTCTTTGTCACCAAAAAAGATGGCAACCCTATGACACCTGGAGAATCTGCCGAATTTGCAGCTGCACTTAAAACTGCGCTGGATGAAGCCTCTCATCAGGTTTGTAGTCAACACTCACATTAAAACGCGGTTACTTATTCATGAACTCTAGCTTGTCTCTACTGCACCCTTATCCGTTTGAAAAGTTAAATCAGCTTTTTGCGGATATCCAGCCTGCAAATATGCCCTTAATTTCCCTGTCGATTGGTGAACCAAAGCATCCTGCACCGGAGTTTGTGAAACAAGCGATTATTGATAACTTTAAACATTTATCGACCTATCCAAACAGTAAAGGCCTGCCTGAGCTACGCGAAAGTATTGCCCAATGGCTGACACGCCGTTTTAAGCTCAATAGCATTAGTACAGACAGCAATATCCTGCCTGTTTCCGGTACGCGTGAAGCGATTTTCTCGTTTGTACAGGCTTTGGTGAATCGTGAAGATGCACCTTATGTGGTGATGCCAAATCCGTTTTATCAGATTTATGAAGGCGCAACACTGCTCGCAGGGGCCAAACCTTATTTCATCAACTGTACTGAGGAAAATAACTACCTTGGTGACTTTGATGCTGTTCCGGCAGAAGTCTGGGAAAAAACTGCACTGCTATTTGTCTGTACCCCGGGCAATCCAACCGGTGCAGTGCTGTCGAAAGAACAGTTTAAAAAACTGATTGCCCTGTCGGATCAATACAACTTTGTGATTGCTTCAGATGAATGTTATTCAGAACTCTGGTTTGATCAGGCACCCGTAGGTTTACTGGAAGTTTGTGCTGAAATCGGCCGGGATGACTATAAAAACTGTGTGGTGTTCCATTCACTGTCTAAACGCTCTAACCTCCCAGGCATGCGTTCAGGTTTTGTTGCCGGTGATGCCAGCCTGTTAAAACCTTATTTGCAATACCGTACTTACCACGGCGCAGCGATGCCGGTGCAACATCAACTGGCGTCAGTTGCTGCCTGGGATGATGAAGCACATGTGGAAGAAAACCGGGTGCAATACCGTGCCAAGTTTGATTTATTCCAGAAAGAACTCGGTCACCTGCTGCCACTGAAAAAACCGGATGCAGGTTTCTACTACTGGCTAAAAGTCGATAATGATGAAGCCTTTGCCAAGCGCCTGATGGAGGAAGCACATATTAAAGTTCTTCCGGGTCGTTATTTATCCCGCGATACTGAACAGGGTAATCCGGGTGAAAATCATGTACGTTTAGCCCTTGTTGCCGATCTGGCGCAATGTGAAGAAGTCATTCAACGTCTGAAAGCCATTCTCTAAATTTTATCATGACTAAAAAACCCACTGTAGATCAGTGGGTTTTTTAATTGAAATCAGATGAGTTCTATCTTCATCTCATACTGAGAAAACAACACAGAGTCTTACAACACTTTTGCAATTTCATCTTCAAGATCTTCAGGCTTGGTGGTCGGAGCAAAACGGTTCAATACCTTGCCATCACGGCCAATCAGAAACTTGGTAAAATTCCATTTAATTCCATTACCTAAAATACCTTTGGAATTATTGGTTAAATAGCGAAAAATAGCATGTGCCTCAGGGCCTTTGACATCCACCTTGGAAAACATCGGGAAAGATACCCCGTAATTCTTCTGGCAAAATTCACCAATCTGTTCATTGGAACCCGGATCCTGGCCGCCAAACTGGTTACATGGAAATCCCAAAATTTCCAGACCTTGATCTTTATATTTTTCGTAAAGTTTTTCTAATCCTGAAAACTGTGGGGTAAAACCACACTTACTCGCTGTATTGACGATCAAAAGCACCTTGCCTTCATAATCTGCAAGTGGCTTGCTTTTGCCATCTAACAATTCAGCTTCGAACTGATAAATGTTAGTCATGGATAGGTTTCCTCATCATTTTTTTCTTGTGTTTCTAAGTCCAAAGAAGCCGAGTTGACACAATAACGCAAACCGGTCGGTTCTGGGCCATCCGGGAAAACATGCCCTAAATGTGCGTCACAATGATGACAAACAATCTCAGTTCTGACCATTCCGTGTGAAGTATCAGGTAATTCTTCTACCACCGAACTGCTGACAGGACGGTAGAAACTTGGCCAGCCACAGCCGCTGTCATACTTGGTCTCCGACGAGAACAATGGCGTGCCGCAGCAACGACATACATAAGTGCCATCTTGCTTGGTATTCCAGTATTTTCCAGTAAATGCCGGCTCGGTTCCCTTCTCGCGCGTAATGCGAAACTCCTCAGGTGATAACTCTCTTTGCCATTCCCGGTCTGATTTATTGAGTTTTCCCATGATCACATACCTTTTTATCTTGCTATTTAAAATAGGATAATCCTATATTTACGTGATTCATTTTAAAAATTCTAGTCTTTATTCAACATTTTACAAAAGACATATAATGCCCAAAAAAGCAAAAAGAAAGCAAATATAAAAATAAAAGTAAGCAATTTTTACATTAAATGTTTTTTAGTGAGCAAATTTAATGGTATTCTTAGCTCTAAATTTGCTCAGGATTAAAAAATGTCGCAAAAAAAGAGCGTAATTTTTAAAAATCTGCTGCCTGTGATCAAACAATATCAGCAGCTTGGATTTACGCATGAAAAAATTGTTGCACTACTTCGAGATGAACATGATCTCGATCTAGTCACAACTGAGACATTTAAAAGTTATTTATATCGTTATGCAAAAGTGACCTCCACTCCATCCGAGAACATCAAAATGCCGAACACTTTCCAATCCCCTCGCGAAATCAAGAAATCATCCAAGCTTGATCATGTTTGCTACGACATTCGCGGACCTGTGTTACGAGCGGCCATCGAGATGGAAGAAGCTGGTCACAAAATTATTAAATTAAATATTGGTAACCCTGCCCCATTCGGTTTTGAAGCACCACAAGAAATTATCAACGATGTGGCTTTAAACCTGCCGAATGCGATTGGCTACACGGATTCCAAAGGGATTTTCCCGGCGCGTAAGGCGATCTGTCAGTATTATCAGCAAAAAGGCATTCTAGATATGCACGTCAATGACGTCTATATCGGTAATGGTGTGTCTGAACTGATCGTGATGGCCATGCAGGGTCTGCTGGATGATGGCGATGAAATGCTGATTCCAATGCCAGATTATCCACTCTGGACGGCGGCAGTGAATCTATCTGGCGGTACAGCGATTCACTATAAATGTGATGAAGAAAATCACTGGTATCCAGATATTGCTGATATGGAAAGCAAAATCACGCCAAATACCCGTGGTATTGTGATTATTAACCCGAATAACCCGACCGGTTCGGTTTACCCACGTCATGTGTTGCAGCAAATCGTCGACTTGGCCAAGAAATATGACCTGATTTTATTTGCTGATGAAATCTACGACAAAATTATTTACGATGGAATCGAGCATGTTGCTGTAGCAGCTCTGGCTGGCGATCAGCTCTGTGTTTCGTTTAACGGTTTATCTAAAGCCTATCGTATTGCTGGTTTCCGTTCCGGCTGGATGGCCATTACCGGCAATAAAGCACGTGCAGCAGACTATATCGAAGGTCTGGATATGCTTGCATCGATGCGTCTGTGTGCCAACCATCAGGCACAATATGCAATTCAGACTGCACTGGGCGGTTATCAGTCAATTAACGACCTGATTCGTCCGGGTGGGCGTTTATATGAACAGCGCAATATTGCCTGGGAAATGCTGAACGAGATTCCAGGTGTGTCTTGTGTCAAACCTGAAGGCGCAATGTATTGCTTCCCGAAACTGGATCCGAATGTGTATCCAATTCAGGATGATGAAAAACTGATGCTGGATTTGTTACGTGCAGAGAAAGTACTTCTGGTTCAAGGGACAGGCTTTAACTGGCCAACACCGGATCATTTCCGTGTAGTGTTCCTGCCGGCTGAAAATGAACTGCGTGAAGCCATTACCCGTGTTGGCCGTTTCTTGGCCAAGATACGTTAATTCTTGAAATAGACAATATAAAAAACCGCGTTGAGACGCGGTTTTTTATTTCTATGAAAAAATTCAGGCTTTTGACTGATGAAATCTTAAAAATCTTACCGGTTTCTTTGAGCAAATTTCTGCACTCAATAGTTTTTTATCAGGTAATTTCTCCTCAATTATGAAGATTCATGTTATTTTTTGACCAAATATAAAATTCTATGAGTACACGGATGTCCTCAAACACAATGAAGCTCAGCCTGTTTCTCTGCCTTAGTATGTGCTTGGGCATAGGCATTCTTCGCTTTTCTTATACCGCGTTGTTACCTGGTACACGAGAAGCCTTTGGCTGGAGTGCAGATTTTGCTAGCCTCTTGGGCAGTGCCAATTTGCTGGGTTATTTAATCGGTGCTTTTACCGCGATGCGTCTTCCTCAAGACCGCAGTATGAGTACCTATATTCAAATTTCAGCCTTTGCCGGTATGTTCAGCCTGATGTGCTGTGCATTTTCTGGTTTCTCTGAAGCGTGGTATATCGCTTGGCGGGTTATTTCCGGGATCAGCGGTGGACTGATGATGATCTTATCGCCGAGTGTGGTCGCGCAGTGTTGTGAACTTCAGGATCGTCTTAAAATCAACTTTATTGGTTTTAGCGGGATTGGACTAGGCGTTTTAATTGCGACCCTGTTTCTGCCTTATCTGGATCAAATTTCCATACAGACTGCATGGCTGATCTTATGCGGTTTTGCTTTGCTTATCTGTATCGTTTTAAGTTTACTGATTCAGAAATTTAAGCCGTATTTGTCCACACAAGCTCTTGCAGTTACCTCTCCTCTCTCTTTGAATAGCGTCTTTTATAGTTTATTGACGGTCTACGCGTGTAGTGCATTCGCCTATATACCGCATTCACTCTTCTGGATTGATTATTTAAGCCAGCAGTTGGGATTGAGCTTGTTCTGGATTAATTTCAACTGGATTCTGTATGGAATAGGCAGTGCCTTGGGTGCCTTTAGTGCTTATGTGCTGGCCAGAAAATGGGGTAATTTTGCTGCCCTGAAAATTCTTTATAGTCTTTATATTGTGGCTATTTTTATTGCGACTCTAGATGCCTATCCCTTACTCACTTTTAGCTCTTCCTTTTTTACCGGGATGTTAAATCCGGCTGTGGTCTTCCTGACCTCCTATACCATTTTACAACTGTATGGACTGGCTTATAAAAAGCTCTGGAGTATTGCTACCTTGTGTTTTGCCTCGATTCAGCTGATCGGTGGACTCAGCTTTAGTGCGCTGCAATATTTTGGATTGAGCTATCATCAACAGTTCATACTGGCCACATTGGTTCTTTTATTAGGAACATTGCAACTGTTCTGGTACACACGTCCTGTCAGACTCAAGTCTGAACAACAAACTCCGCCAATTTCTGCTCATGGAGAAGGAACTAAATAAGGATAAGGATTGGTTGCTCCTTGCCCACCTAAATAAATGCCATAATGTAAGTGCGGCGGGGTATTTTTGGCATTACCTGTATTCCCCACATAAGCGATGACTTCACCTGCCTCAACCCAGTCGCCTTCCTGAATATGTTCTGCATAGTCATCCAGATGTGCATAATAATGTTGGCTCATATTTGGACCGGTCACCCAGATGATTTTTCCACCCAGCTTGTTGGTGCCAATCCTACGCACAATACCTGGGGTCGCGCTAAATACTGGCGTACCGCGTTTGGCAAAAATATCCGTACCTTCGTGTTTACGACCGTCACTACGCGCTGCTCCCCAAGTATCATTAATCTGACCAACTCTGACGCCTTCAACCGGAATCTGTAGCGGAGCTTCTAACTGGGCTCTCTGTAATTGCCAATACAGATAAGGGCTTTTCCAACCTGCTGCTTCACCTGAAGGCGGTGGCTGACAGGCAGTTAGTAGAAAACCTATAGATAACAGTAAGCTTATAATCCGAAGAAATTTCACCAATATTCGCATTAAATTAAATAGATGACTTTTATCTTAATCACAACCGCCTAATTTAAAGTCACAATCCTGTTATTTTTAGTGATGATTTTATACAAGCGTTCAAATAACAAAACCCTCAAATGAGGGTTTTGTTATTTTAGGTGGATAGGAGATTATCTACGTTTTTTAGCACGAGATGGTTTCGATGGTTGTTGCTGTTGTTGCTGTTGCTGCTCTTCATTCTGAGCATTGTCCTGCTTGTCTTTTTGTTGGACCTGCTTATGTCTCGCTTTAGCTTTAGCCATGATTTACTCCTTTGGAGAAACATCTCTATATCACTGGAAGTTCCATTCATCACTGTAACGTTTATACAAAATAAGCCAATCGCTGAGCTGTATCCAAATACGTCAATGTAATACAGTGTTTACTAAGTTATTCAGCTTAGAACGAATCATTTCTAGGCTCATTACACTTCTTACATGATCTTGCAGCCTGATACTTATTTTAACGTTTAACCTTAAACCGTTCAGCCTTTGCTTCCCAATAAAGTGATAAAAAAACCCGCCGTAATTGCGGGTTTTTTTATTCATAAATTGCATCGCAATTTCAGGCATCCATATTGGCAATAATCGCTTCACCAAACTCGGAACAACGCAGCAAGGTCGCCCCTGGCATTAAGCGCTCAAAATCGTAGGTCACCGTTTTTGCCGCAATCGCACCCGAAATCCCCTTGATGATCAGGTCGGCAGCTTCTATCCAGCCCATATCACGCAGCATCATTTCTGCTGACAGAATAATCGAACCCGGATTTACTTTATCTTGTCCAGCATATTTAGGCGCTGTACCGTGGGTTGCTTCATAAACTGCAATCGAACCGCCGATATTGGCACCCGGTGCAATCCCGATCCCGCCGACTTCCGCAGCTAGCGCATCAGAAATATAATCACCATTTAAGTTCAGTGTCGCAATTACAGAATAATCCGCCGGACGCATCAAGATTTGCTGCAAGAAGGCATCAGCAATGACATCTTTAATAATAATGTCTTTGCCTGTTCTTGGATTTTTGATTTTAACCCATGGACCACCATCTAAAAGCTCACCGCCGAAACGTTCCAATGCGACCTCATAGCCCCACTCTTTAAATGCCCCTTCGGTGTATTTCATGATATTGCCTTTGTGTACCAAAGTCACACTAGGCTTGTCATTTTCGATGGCGAACTGAATCGCTTTACGCACCAGACGCTGGCTACCTTCTTTGGAGACAGGTTTGATCCCGATCCCACAATTGTCTTCAAAGCGGATGTTGGTTACACCCATTTCTTCTTTCAAAAACTTGATAACCTTTTTCGCTTCCTGAGAATCTGCTTTCCATTCAATACCGGCATAAATATCTTCTGAATTCTCACGGAAGATCACCATATCGGTTAGTTCCGGATTATGCACCGGTGAAGGCACCCCTTCAAACCAGCGTACCGGACGTACACAGACATATAAATCCAGTTCCTGACGTAAGGCTACATTCAGGGAACGAATACCGCCACCAACTGGTGTGGTCAGTGGACCTTTGATCGATATCACATAATCGCGCAGCGCTTCGAGAGTTTCTTCAGGCATATAGGTGCCGTAAATTTTGTCAGCTTTTTCACCGCAGTAGACTTCCATCCATTCGATGGAACGCTTCCCGGCGTATGCTTTTTGCACAGCAGCATCTACCACAGTTCGCATTGTTGGTGTAATATCTGCACCGATTCCATCCCCTTCGATAAATGGGATAATTGGATTATTTGGTACGTTGAGTGACAGGTCTGCATTAACGGTAATTTTGGTACCATCCACAGGTACTACGATTTTTTGATATCCCATTATTAGTATTCTCCCGGATGCCGCTGACAAATCTAAAATAATTGCCGATTAGGCAATACTTTCAACTGTTCTTAACGCATAATATTCTAATCCAGATTTGTTGTTTTTGAGATTTATACGGGAAATAACTAAATTTCCCTTTTAAATAAACCTCTACATTTTTTAAATTAATGTAATTATAGAAGTTATTTCCTATGAAAATCGTCATTCTAAACAAACCTTATGACGTCCTCTCCCAATTCCGTGCGGATGAAAAGCACCCAACCATGGCTGATTTTGTCAACGACAAAGATTTACGTCTTGCGGGTCGTTTGGACATGGACTCAGAAGGTCTGGTTTTCCTCACCGATCACGGTGGTCTCAACCAATATATCACCAATCCTGCCAATAAAAAGTTTAAAACTTATATGGTGCAAGTGGAAGGTGATGTCACTGAAGAAGCACTTGAGCAGCTTCGTAAAGGTGTGGAACTGAAAGATGGCATGACGCTTCCTGCACGTGCTGAAAAAGTGTCTGAACCGGAATGGTTGTGGGAGCGTAATCCTCCTGTACGTTTCCGTGCCTCTGTTCCGACGTCTTGGGTTGAGATTTCGATCTGTGAAGGTCGTAACCGTCAGGTTCGTCGTATGACCTCTGCTGTGGGCTTCCCTACACTGCGTTTGATCCGTACTAAAATTGGTGAGATTGATTTGGTTCGTATGGGATTGCAACCGGGCGAGACTAGAGAAATTGAACCATTATTATATCCAGACTTCCAGAATGTTCCTGCGGAAGAACCATACCGTTCACGCTCTTATGTGAAAAAGCCGGGTGGTACTGGCGGTAAGCCAATGGTTCGTAAGAACAAAGATGGTTCTGTGAAAAAGTCTGGCACCAAACGTATCTGGCAAATGGATGAAAGTGAAAAGCCGAAACGTCGCACCAATGGTACTACTCGTCCAAATACCAAGGCACCACGTGGTCGCGGCCGCGGTCGTGGCTAAGTTTGAATAGATTCAATCAAGCTCACTTCGGTGGGCTTTTTTTATTACATAACTTAAATATTTTTTTATTTTTCAATCTATTAGAATTAATTAAAGTATTCATTTTAATGTGAGTCTCATGAAAAAAATAATTTTCGCTTTAGCTACGACTTCCCTTTCAACTTTTAGCTGTGCCAATCCACTAAGTGTTCATGTGCTTAATCAAGAAACTGGCCTACCCTCTGCTAATGTCACGGTCACCCTAGAAGCTCAGCAAGGTGAGAAATGGGTAAAGCTCAATGAAGCCAAGACAGACAGTAATGGTCGTATTAAAGAATTTTATCCTAAAGACACCGCGTTACAAAAAGGCGTTTATAAAGTAACGTTTAAAACGGGTGATTGGTTTAAGGCCAATAATCAACGGACGTTCTTCCCTGAAGTACCGGTGGTTTTTGTGATTGATGGTGCTTTAGAGCACTACCATATTCCACTGCTATTAAGTTCTTATGGGTATTCGACGTATCGGGGGAATTAAAATGTAGGACATGTTGTCACCAAATTTTTAACCCATATTCAAAAGGCTATATTTTTCATTGACTTCATCCAAAGTGAAATATCTTTTAATTTGGCGTAAATTATTCTTTTCATAAAAAAATCCTGCGAAGATAACAGGCTGATTTTTCTTAATCGATTCTTCCTTCGAGATATGGATACTATTTAGCTCATAAAAATATGGTTCTTTACTAATGATTTCTGCAACCTTATCAAAATAACCTCTTTCAACCCCTCGACCATAGTCATTATAGTCAATCAAATTCTTTGGAATTAGATGAACTTTGTCTTTGTATTTTTGAGAATTTTGATAAATATCTGCTATCTCATAACAATCAAACTCATAACTATCCTCTTTTAATTTCATTTGATAATACTTAATACCTCTTCCTTTCAATACTTCCATAACTTGCTGTTGGCATACTTTTGCATAAGAATCAGGCAATTTGTTATTGTTTTTTACGAGATCAATTTTTGATTTAGGCATCCTCATTCCGAAGTAGATTGCTTTCACTGCCCTATAATCATAGTTAAATCTACCAAAAGGTTCGATACAAATCCTGTACTCTTCTTCGTGTCGCCATTTTATAGATTTAGTCCCTGTTGTAACTCGCAATAATTTTTCCACAGCTGTCGCTCCATTTTTGAATACATGATCAAACTTCAATTCTGGTCTTTGTTCAGCATAATCAATCTCAAACGCAGCACTTATAGATCTCAGTTCATCAAGCTTTTCAAAATCATATTCAATACAGAATCCTGTATGTGAATCGGCATAATATGCCCAAAGCAATTCGTCCTTTTGAATTCGACTTAGAGAGTAAATCCCGACCTCCTTCCTAACTTTTTGACATAGTTGATCAAATTCTTTCCTAATATCAGAAGTCGAAAAACTAAATATATTATGAAACAGCTCAAATACTTTATGAATGTCTTTTTCACTGAATAGATTCTCAGATGGATCATTCAGCTGTGTCGAATGTGGAGCATAAAAATAATTGTTCTGTAAAGCTTCCAAATCACGTTTTGAACCATATCTATATTTATATAATTTCATTTTATCCAATAAAAAACCCATACCTGAATATTGGTTTTACCTACTTTTTCTTATGTGTGCAAACAAGATTTCTGACTCTGCCCTCTTGTCATTCTGCCTACCCAATGCTATTTATGATTCATATAATTTATATTTTAAAATAAAACGTATCTAAAAAGGAGTTTTGCAATGGATCAGCAAGTCAGCCAGATGTTTAATCAGGACCGGTTAATTCAGCATCTTGGTGCTCATCTGGTTTCTTATAATCACAATTATGCAAAGATCGAATTAAAGGTGACTGAACAACATTTACAAGGTCATCAGACCTGTAACGGTGCCGTGATTTTCGCACTGGCAGATGCAGCTTTTGCAATTGCCTGCAATACCGGTGAACATCCGGCAGTCGGTCAACATTGCGGTATTCATTATTTAAAACCGGGCTTGCTTGGCGACACACTGACTGCTGTAGCAGAACACAAAGCCAGCAGTGGCCGTAGTGGCATTTATGATATTCAGGTAATGAATCAACATAATCAAATCGTAGCGGAATTCCGTGGCACATCACGACTGATTATTAAATAATGTTTTCTCAAAGTTTAATACAATAAAAAACCGGTGACGAAGCACCGGTTTTTATTGAATGACAAACACTTGTAGATTTAAGCTTTAAGCCATTTCTCGGCTTTAGCCGGATCTTCCACTTTCAGTTCAACTTCGGTCAGTTCAGAACCCGCAGCTTGAACCTCGAAGGTCATCAGCTCATCACGACGGAATGCATACACTGTAAAAGTACCTTGCTGTTTTGCATAGCTTTCAACAAGTTTGGTCGTTGCTTTTAAGCCATCAATTGCAATAATGACATCATTGGCAGAAAGGCCAGCGAGTACAGCAACCCCATCACGACGCGCAGATTGAACCAGCACACCTTCCGGCTTATCTGCCAGTTTTAAACCGAATGGCAAAGACTTTTCATTTCTCAGGCTATAAGCCATACCAAATTCAGGGAAGAGTTGATCCAGCGGCAATTCATCTGTAGTATTGATCAAGTGATTAATCTGTTCTGACCAATCATCTCCTGTCAGCTCTTTGCATAATTCAAAGATTGTCCGTTCATGTACCTGAACACCCTTCTGAGCGTTTTCATACAAACGACGCATCAGGGCATCCAGACTTGAACCACGTAAACGCAGACCCAAATCCAGGCACAATGCAACTAAACAGCCTTTGTTATAATAGCTGGTACCTGCATTATTCGAGTTTTCATCCTGACGATAGAATTTCACCCAAGCATCAAAACTGGATTCAGAGACTGACTGAATCGCACGTCCCGGATTTTGCAAATAGCGGTCAATCTGTGCTTTTAACAAAGTAATATATGATTCCTGATTAATCACGCCGCTGCGTAGCAAGATCAAATCGTCATAATACGAGGTGAAACCTTCAAAGATCCACAACAAAGAAGTATAGCCTTCTCTGTTTAAATCATAATTGACGAAGTTTTCAGGGCGAATGAATTTCACCAACCATGAATGGAAATATTCATGGCTACATAAGCCCAAGAAACGCTGATAATCTTTAGATGGCTCTTCTGGCTCATTAGCTTTCGGCAAGTCATCACGTGGTGAAATCAGGCTGGTAGAATTTGGATGCTCCAGACCGCCATAGCTATTGCCGGTTGCCATGGTCATAAAGGTATAGTCTGTAAACGGCGCCGAACCAAACATTGAAATTTCTGTAGCACAGATTTTTTCAATGTCCTGCTGCATACGCGCCGCATTCATCGCGTGTTTGCCTGACACCACAAACTCATGCGGAATACCATTTGCTTCAAAACTGAAACGGGTTTGTTCTGCTAGCTCAAATGGCGCATCAATCAGTTCGGCATAGTTTTTAGCTTTCAGCGTGAAACGGCCTCTGACCAGACTTTTGGCTTTCATGCCGCTTGCCAGCTGAAAATGCTTTAATTCATCTGGCAGGAAGATTTCCAGTTCAATTTCTTTATTTTCCTGACCTTCTAGCCCTAAACATGCACAAGCTGGGTTCACGTAGAGACGATTTTGATCCACATATGCACCACGAACGGACAGGTCATAGGCATAGACATCATATTCCACTGTAATCAGTTCATGATCAGTATTGAACAAACGCCATTTGTTCTTTTCAAATTTCTGGATCTGTAACTGGCGCCCATCCTCATCATAAGCTTTGACCGCTTCAATGTGCTTGGAAAATTCTCGAATCAGATAGCTTCCCGGAATCCAGGTCGGTAATGACAGGACTTGGGTCGGGTCCGCAAGAAAACGAACAGTCACGTGAATAAGATGCTGACGATAATCGTCAAATTCAATTTGATAATGCAACATAATGAACGATATAAAATTAAAATAAATGAGATATAGCTTAGCTTAGCATTTTTTAAGCCAGTATGGTTTAGCTGTCTTATTTGTCTACATTTACGACTAGCTATCTGTATAAAAAAGGCATAGCATGCGTGAAAATTAAATCGTTCAACACCCGCCGGGTTATCAAGGAACACCATTGAAATACATCATCTCACTGATTGCGGTTTTCAGTTTATTTATTTCTGCATTTTCACATGCTGCCCTACTCAATATTGTGCCTGAAAGCGTTGAAGCTGAAGCCTGGACCATTCTGGATTCACAGTCTGGTCAAGTCATTGCAGAGCACAATGCCGATGTTCAGCGTGCTCCGGCTTCGCTGACCAAAATGATGGTGGCTTATATTGCCTTAAAGGAAATTGAGGCCGGAAAATTAGATAAAAATGAAGTTTTAACCGCGACCTCTGTGGTTAAAACTGTGATGTGGGATGAGTCACAGATGTACCTGAAAGAAGGTGATCAGATTTCAGTCGATCAGCTTCTGGCGGGCTTAATTATCATGTCTGCCAATGATGCTGCAGTCACGCTGGCTGAGAAAATTTCGGGTGGTATTCCGCAGTTTGTTGAACGCATGAATCAGGAAGCCAAAGCGCTGGGCATGCAGCATACCAACTTCCAGAATCCGGCCGGTATTACCATGCCTGAGCATTATTCGACTGCCGCCGATTTGGCCAGACTGTCTATGGCAGTGGTGAATGAAACCCCGGATTATCTGTATTATTCCAAGCAGCCAAGCTTTACCTATAACCAGCATTTCCATCGTGCGACCAACCGTGTGCTTCAGGTCGATCCAACCGTAGATGGTTTAAAAACCGGTTTTACCCGTGCGGCAGGCTACAATCTGGCGCTGACGGCCAATCGTGTCACAGCAGATTTTGAAATGCCAAATCGCCGTCTGATTGTGGTGGTGCTGGGTACTAAAAGTGCCGCAAAACGCGCTGAAGTATCACATAAGCTGATGAATCTGGCCTATACCTATACCCGCAATGAAGTAGCGATCAAAGATCAACAGCTACTGGCTGAATTGCCTGTGATCAAATCCACCTTAAAAATGTTTAAGGTGCAAACCAAGCAACCGCAGATCATTACCACTTCTTTATATGATCAGGGCTACAGTATTGACCTGAACCAGTTTGATCAAACCCAACAGCGTGTCATGCTGAATACAGGTGATGGCGTTTTAAAAAGTATCGAGCCTTTACAGGAAACGCAAACTCATATCAATGTTGAAGTGAAAGCATCTGAACTCATTGCACCTTTGGCGACCATGATGCCTTTGGCCACCATTCAGGTTTATCAGAATAATCAGTTGATTCGCACCATTCAAATTGAAGATCATGTCGAAATTGAAGAAGCCAATCTGTTTCAGAAATTCTTTAGCTGGCTACAAGGCTTATTTAGTTTGTTTTCAGACAATACGCCAAGCGTAAAGCTTTATCCTTTAGATAGATAATAGCCCTACATCTCAAGTTACTTTTCTTTAAGCTAGAAGATCTACTCGCTGATCTTCTGGCAGATTTTCTTTTCTCCCTGCATCACTCCCCAAGACAGGGAAACTTACCTGCCCTCACAGAATTGCTACGTTTTGTAATGTGTATAACAATTTTAACCAAGACGCGATCTGGCCCATGCCATAGTATATTTTCTCTCTATTTCTCTTATTTTTATTAAAAAAATAAACAGGTTAATCATATATGACAGCACATAAAATCGTGATTGTGGGTGGTGGTGCCGGTGGTCTGGAACTGGCAACTCAGCTGGGTGAGAGCTTGGGTAAAAGCGGCAAAGCGCAGATTGTTTTAGTCGATCAAAAACTGACGCATATCTGGAAACCGCTGCTGCATGAAGTTGCCGCAGGCACCTTAAATCCACATGAAGAAGAAACTAATTATTTTGCCCATTCAGCCGCACATCATTATGAATTTGTCTTGGGGACATTTACCGGTCTGGATCGTGAAGCGAAACAGATTGTGGTAGAAACAGAATATTTCTCCAAAAAAGCCCAAGCCAAGAAGAACCAGCGCATCGACTATGACACCCTGGTACTGGCCTTGGGTTCTACCTCGAATGACTTTAATACCGAAGGCGTCAAACAGTTCTGTCATTTTCTCGACAGCCGTCCACAAGCTGATATCTTTCAGCAGGATCTGTTGCATCTCTATTTGAATGCTCAACATGAAGCTTCGAGCCGTGAACTGAATATCGCGATTATTGGCGCCGGTGCGACTGGAGTAGAATTGGCTGCCGAGTTGGTGGAGGCCAAACACAATTTCTTTAAATATGGCTTAAACAAGGTCGATCCAAATAAAGTCAAAATTACCTTAATTGAAGCGGCGGATCGTATTTTGACTGCGCTCTCGCCGAAAGTTGCTGAACATACCATGCAACAGCTGGAAAAATTCGGTATTGAAGTCCTTACCAGTCATCGTGTGGCCAAGGTAGATGAAGACAAAATTTATTTTGCAGATGGCTCAAGTCTGGATGCCGAGATTAAAGTCTGGGCCGCAGGTATCAAAGCACCTGAAGTCTTGGCACAACTGCAAGATATGGAAAAGGACAATATTCACCGCTTGAAAGTCTTCTCCACCCTGCAAACCAAATCTGATCCAGACATTTTTGCTTTTGGTGATTGTGCTCACTGCCAGCCTGCTGCAGATGAACCGGTCTTGGGTCCACGCGCACAAGTGGCTAGCCAACAGGCCAATTTCCTGGCCAATGCCTTGAAAGCACGTGTTAATGAAGAAAGTTATTTACCGATGTTTAAATTTTCTGACAAAGGTTCACTGATTTCCTTAAGCCAGAATAAAGCCGTCGGCGAGTTGCTCGGTCAGGTCAATGTGCAAGGCTTTGTTGCCAAATCGATGTATGTTTCTTTATATCGAATTCATCAGGCGACCATTCATGGTTATGCGCATGCTGGCATTCTCACCGCAAAAGATTTTGTTACACGAAAAATTTCTCCAAAGCTGAAATTGCATTGAAATTCCAGAATTTGGCCCAATCAATGAAAAAATCGTCAACAAAATTGTCAAATTGCGTTTTTTTGCTAATTTTAGTCTACAAAAATGCAATTTCACTTTATGATGTACCCTTAAAAAATTGAATGGATCAATTAACATGACTGCTATTGCAAATAACCTCGTGGTTTCTTTCCACTACACATTGACTAACGCAGAGGGTGAAACTCTCGACCAATCTCAAGGTGAACCACTTGCCTATTTGCACGGTGCAGGTAACATCATCCCAGGTTTAGAAAATGCGTTAGAAGGCAAAACTGTAGGTGAAAAATTCACTGTAAACGTTCCTGCTGCTGAAGGTTATGGGGAATACAACCCTGACCTAGTTCAAGAAGTTCCTGCGCAAATGTTCCAAGGCGTAGACAACATTCAGGCAGGCATGCAGTTCCAAGCTCAAACTGATGACGGCGTGCAAATCGTAACTGTTAAAGCAGTTGAAGGCGACAATGTTGTGGTGGATGCTAACTTCCCACTTGCTGGTCAAGACCTGACTTTCGAAGTTGAAATCGTATCTGTTCGTGAAGCTTCTCAAGAAGAATTAGATCACGGTCACGTACACGGTGTAGGCGGTCACCAGCACTAAGATCTTCTGATCTTGAGTGAAAAAAGGCAAAGTCTGACTTTGCCTTTTTTATTGCCTGAAAATAGCCCGTAGAATATTAACCACCCAATTAGCTATAAAAAAAGCAGAGCCATTGCCCTGCCTTTCCAATCCGATCAAGATCTCCTTTTACAGGATGATCAGTGGATTATTTTTTTTGGTTATAAATCTGCATCGCTGCTGGCAATTGTTGACGCATTTGCCCAATACGCTGACTATTCGATGGATGCGTAGACAGGAAGGTTGCACCACTGCCGCCACCAAGTTTGTTCATTTTTTCCCACAGGGTAATGGCTGCATTCGGGTTATAACCTGCGCGCGCCATCAGCATTAAACCGCCTTGGTCAGCACGGCTTTCCAAATTACGCGAGTATGGCAAGCCAATACCGATCTGACTACCCAATTGTGCGGCTGCAGCGCCACCTTGACCCACACCTGCTGCATTCAAGCCAATACCTAAAGCCAGATCAGTCAGGGCCTGAGCACCGATTTTCTGCTTAGAATGCTCTTCTAAGGCATGCACCATTTCATGACCCATAATCGCTGCAATTTCAGCATCAGTCAGATTCAGTTTATTCACGATACCAGTATAGAATACGACTTTACCACCCGGGGCAACAAAGGCGTTGACCTGGTCAGATTTGAGCACAGCCAATTGCCACTGGAATGCCGTACCAGTTTGATTCATCTGGTTAGCAACCGGTTTCAAACGGTTAAATACATTATTAATCCGCTTATAGGTCGCTGAACTGGTATCCAGTTGACCTTTGTTTTTCGCATCATTGACCATGGCATTATAGCTTTGGCTCGCAGATGCATTTAAGGTCGCAGTATCTGCCCCTGCCATATCGGCAATGGTGGTACAACCTGATAATGTGACGACTGTAGCAGCCGCCATACTCAATAAAAGTTTATTCTTCATTATAATTTACTCCACCTTGGCTCAAGGGCAATTTACATTGTAAAAATTATAAGTGAAAGCGCCCAGCAGCTAAACGCTTAATTCATTCATCTTCTTATAAATTATGTAATTTTTAAGCCAAATACTGTATCGCCAACCAATAAATCAAACAGATGAGATTTAAGCCCAGGTAAACCTGGCTGAGTGGTTTGATTTTCTGTTCAAGCATTTCGTCTTTACGTTTGAAATATAAAAAAGCATTTTGCAATAAAATAATAGGCACTAATATACAGGCGATTATGACACTCAGACCAATCAGCGCCGCATAAATCACTTCGGGATTTTGAGTTTGCGCACGAATAATCATCATGGCCATTGTTGGTGCCCCGCCCATCGCAAATAACAATGAATAAAACATGGTTGCCGATATATTTTTTTGCATCCTGCTGCTCATTTTTCTTTCTTTATATACCGCTATGTTAAAACACATCACGTGGTATTACCGATGCAACTTTAGTCTTGAAATACCTGCATAAATTCAGGATATAAAAAAACCCATCCGGAGATGGGTTTTTATCATTCAAGCTTTAATCAAATGAAGATTAAGCATCAAACGGGTGGCGAAGAACAATGGTTTCTTCACGGTCTGGACCTGTTGAAATGATGTCGATCGGACATTCAATCAATTGCTCAAGACGTTTTACATAGTTCAATGCAGCTTCTGGCAACTGATCCAGTGATTTCGCACCGAAAGTTGACTCAGACCAGCCTGGCATAGTTTCGTAAATCGGTTTTAAAGTTTCGAATGCAAGCGCATCAGAAGAACCAACACAACCAGAATCTGCGGCTTCATAACCCACACAGATTTTCACTTCTTCTAAACCGTCAAGAACGTCAAGTTTAGTCAGGCAAATACCAGAAAGTGAGTTTACGTCAACTGAACGGCGTAGGATTTCAGCATCGAACCAGCCACAACGACGTTGACGGCCAGTAGAGGCACCAAATTCATTACCAATCGTACCGAGGTGTTTACCAATCGCATCACCTGTGTCATTTGCAGCGTCATACACCAACTCAGTTGGGAATGGACCTGCACCTACACGCGTGGTGTACGCTTTAGTAATACCCAGTACATAGTCAAGGTGCAAAGGACCCAGACCTGAACCAGAGCTTACGCCACCAGCAGTTGTATTCGAAGACGTTACATACGGATATGTACCGTGGTCAACGTCAAGAAGTGAACCTTGCGCGCCTTCGAACATGATATTGTCACCGTTTTTACGGTAGTTATGCAATTCAGTGGTCACATCCACAACCAGTGGCGCAACAACTTTACGCCATTCGTCGCAAAGTGCCAGCACATCTTCCAGTTTAACTGCTTCAACACCGTAGTATTCAGTCAGCTGGAAGTTATGGTAGTCCAGAAGTTCAGTTAACTGAGCAGTAAGATGTTCACCACCACGTACTAGGTCAGCAACACGTACTGCGCGACGTGCTACTTTGTCTTCGTATGCAGGACCGATACCACGACCTGTCGTACCAATCTTCGCATTACCACGTTTTTTCTCACGCGCCTGATCAAGTGCGATGTGGTTCGGAAGAATCAATGGACAGTTTGGAGAAATGCGTAAACGTTCTTTAACAGGAACGCCTTCTTTTTCAAGAATGTCCATCTCTTTGATGAGCGCTTCAGGAGAAAGAACAACACCGTTACCAATTAAGCACAATACGTTTTCACGTAAAATACCTGATGGAATGAGGTGTAAGACAGTTTTCTTACCACCAACCACAAGAGTGTGACCTGCGTTATGTCCGCCTTGATAACGAACTACCGCTGCCGCTTGATCTGTGAGCAGGTCGACGATTTTACCTTTACCTTCGTCGCCCCATTGGGTACCAAGTACCACAACATTCTTGCCCATAATAGCCTCATTACATCATGCTGTTAAAGTTGAAAGCCCCGCTCAGCGACATGAACACTGAGCCAAGCAGTTAAATCGTTTTGACTGTCCACTCACCATTCGCATTCACCAGCAGGTGCGTTGCATATGGAATCGAGTTTAAATCATCATTACCCAGTAACTGAATTACACTTAAGCCTTGTGCGCGAATGTTCTGAATTGCATTCAGAAGTTCTGCATCAGTGCCTTTAGGTGCAACCACGACCTGTACCGCATCAAACTGACCTGCGCTTAAAGCATATAAGTCACAAGAGAAACCGGTTGCCGGACGCGCGCGGCCAAAATGCTCACCAATGCCATCATAACGGCCACCTTGTGCCAGTGCAGCTGCACGGTTCGGTGCATAGACTGCATACATCAGGCCAGTATGATAATGGTATGAACGTAATTCAACCACATCAATACCAATACTCAAGTTTGGCCAACGGGTTTGAACTTCATCTTTGGTGGTTTGCAAAACATTAAAAGCCTGCGTAAATGCTGGATTCGCCAACACTTCAGCACTTAAATGCGCTTGCAATGCATCCAGGTCGCTGGCATAGCGTCCAAGGGCATAAAAATCCTGACCAAATTTCAGGTCTGCCGTGAATTCTTCTAATTCTGGCAAAGCCTTGCGTTGGTATAAATCAGATAATTGCTGTTCAGCGACTTTGTTCAAGCCTGCTTGAGCCACCAGACTGCGGAATAAACCGACATGACCTAAGTCCAGATGAATACCATCTGCCAGACCTGTTTCCTGAATCAGACTGATCATCAAGTCGACCATTTCTACATCGGCATCGATGCTGTCTGAACCAAATAGCTCCGCACCTAACTGTAGTGGCGCACGCGAAGTGTTAAAACCGCGAGGCTTGGTATGCAGAACGGTTCCTGCATAGCAGTAACGTGCTACACCTTCCACTGGATGTACATGCGCATCAATACGAGCCACTTGTGGTGTCATATCGGCACGCACACCAAGCAAACGACCAGAAAGCTGATCGATTACTTTAAAAGTGGCTAAGTCTAAATCTTGATTCGATTCTGAGAGAGAAGATAGAGATTCGATGTATTCAATGAATGGCGTGTACACCAGCTGATAACCTCGAGATGCAAGGAAATCCAGTGATTTACGGCGCAGACTTTCAATAACTTGCGCTTGTTCTGGTAATACATCAGCTACACCATCAGGTAATAACCATGTCTCTGAAATGGGCATGTTGTAAACCTAAATTCTTGTCAGCGCGGAACGAATCCGCATAAAAAAATCGGGAGCACACCCGATTTCTCCTAGTCTAGCACGATAGTTTTGGCTGTGCATCGCAAATTTTATAATTTTCGCTACCTGATGAAATCAACAACAATTGTGTCAACTATCAGCATTTTAATGCACATTTAAAACAAATAGCATGAAAAAATCCGGCATTAAACCAAAGGCAATGCAGTGGTACTTTTGACCGTTTGCAATGGAATTTCAGTTTTTACACTTTGAATGCAGGGAATTTGGGTTAAATGATGAATCTGAAATTTACGATAGGCATCCAGATCAGCCACTACAATTCTTAAAAAGAAATCACAATCGCCCGCCATTAGCTGGCACTCGACGACTTCTGGCATTTCCTTGATCGCTTCGACAAATTGGTCGACCACGGCAGCTTCTTGAGACTTGAGCCAGACGCGTGCAAAGACACTCATCGCCAAATTGACCTTTTGCGGATTCAGCAGCGCGACATATTGCTCAATCACACCATCATCTTCCAGCTGTTTTACCCGTCTTAAACAGGGTGATGGCGACAAGCCAATCAGTTGAGCCAGTTCATTATTTTGCAGTTTTCCATTCTTTTGCAGCTCATGCAGAATGCGTTTATCTATTTGATCCATATCTATGCTTTGGCATTTAAAACCTCTTAAACTTAATTTAGCGCAATTTAATTTCAAATAAAACTCAAACCTCTTTCACTACAACAGCAAATAGCCTGAATATCGCCATAAAATATGGTTTAGTTTTGCAGTACCCAGGTCATTTCCATGCTTTTGTTCAGACAAAGCACCGCAGCAATAGTTGCCCCTACCGATTTCAGTGAATTTCAACGTGGCATGAAAGATTCTATTCCCATGCTTTTAGGGATTATCCCCTTTGCGCTGGTGTTGGGTGCGACGGCAGTACAGAAGAATTTCAGCTTGCTCGAAGTGCCTTTACTGACAGGATTAAACTTTGCCGGCGGTTCTGAATTTGCCATTCTGGAAGTCTGGAGCAGTCCACCAAATTTACTCATGCTGATGTTCATTACCTTTCTGGTAAATAGCCGGCATCTGTTGATGGGCGCCAGTTTGGTGCCGTATTTAAAGCATCTTCCGAATCGTAAAGTTTTTCCGGCGCTGTTTTTTATGGTCGATGAAAGCTGGGCACTCGGTCTGGCTGATGCACAAAGGAAACAGGCGCAACTGGGTTATCGTGCTGCGTTTAGCATGCCTTATTATGCCGGCCTGTGTTTTTGCCTGTACTTGATGTGGGTCGGATTTACCACACTCGGGGCCATGCTTGGACCTGTATTAGGCGACATCAACCGTTTTGGTTTTGATATGGCCTTTCCTGCTGTATTTCTGGTGTTACTAAGAAGTATGTGGAAAGGTTTTGAGGCTGCCCGGCCATGGCTGGTCAGTTTAGTCTGTGCGGCTTTGGCTTATTTATATTTACCTGCGGGCTGGTATGTGCCGATTGGCGCCTTGTCTGGAATCGCTTCGGCATTTTTCCTGATTCAAGAGGATCAAACATGATCCAGATGAGCACCTTGGTGGCCATTATTCTGATTGCTGCGACCACTTATTTAACCCGGATCTTGGGCTATGTCTTGTTAAAAAATAAAACACTAACACAGCGCCAGCGAAAAATTCTGGAAGTAGTCCCCGGCTGCGTGCTGATTTCAGTGATTGCACCCTATTTTGTACGCGACCATCCTGCAGACCTGATCGCCTTGGCTTTAACGCTGTTCGCTGCTACACGTTTTGGATTATTACCGACCGTCGCCATCAGTATGGTTTCTGCCGCAGTTTTAAGAATTTTAAGCGTCTAATACTTAAACAAAACCCCTTTAAATGTATCTCTAAAGGGGTTTTGTCTATTTTTGTGGATCAACCACTTTGGTGAGTAAACTGACCAGCTCGGCATTTTGTAATTCAACCTGCTGAAGTTTGGCTGTGGTCTGATCCAGTACTTCCTGCTGCACATGCATTTTTTTGGCTAGATCCTGCATGATTTCCAGGGTCTTTTTTAAATTCTCTTCCAGATGCACAATTTTTTCTTCGACTGGCACGCCTTCCACGCTACGTGGTTCATCATTCTGATTAAACTGCAGCCAGATCAGAAAAATCACCGCCAAAGTCAGCAGTATAATAAATCCCCAAACCACCATCATGTGCTTGCTCTTATTTCATTTTATTGTCTTTATCTTAACGAAAAATGCTGCGGATAACGTAAATAATTCAGCCTCAATTCCTGATTTTCGATCAATTACCAGCAAATTCTCTTAAAACATGGCTTGTAGAATATTTACAGGCAAGAAAAAAGCATCGTATCTTGGTGCTTTTGAGGTTTAGATGACCCGAACTTAATGAAATGATTCACATAAATCCAGCAGACGGTTGGCATAGCCCCACTCGTTATCGTACCAGGCAAAGACTTTAGCTTGATGCCCGACCACCAGAGTCTGGGTCAAATCCACAATCAATGAATATGGGGAATGATTAAAATCGCTCGATACCAAAGGCTCATCCGTCACGGCCATGATTTCCGCAAAATCCTGCTGGGCAGCCTTGATCAGCACTTCATTCAGCTTGTGATCGGTGATCGGTGACTGGGAGACAAACGTCAAATCAATCGCGGCCACATTAATGGTTGGCACCCGAATTGAATAACCATCAATACGATCTTCCATTTTTGGCATGACACGCTTTAAGGCACCGAGTGCGCTCGAAGTGGTCGGAATGATGTTATGGCCCGAGGCACGTGCACGTCGCAAATCACGATGTGCATGATCCAGTACCGACTGATCCGCCGTAACAGCATGGATTTCGGTCATCAGGGCGCTACTGATGCCAAATGCATCATCAATAATTTTGACCAGTGGCACCAAAGCCTGCGTAGTACAAGAAACACTGGAAATGATCTGGTCCGATGCTTTGACTTCATGATGATTGACACCATAGACAATTGCGGCATCGACCGTATCAAAAGGTGCTGCGCCGATAATCACACGTTTCGCCCCTGCGCCAATATGCTGGGTCGCGGCTTCACGAGAACGGAATAGCCCAGTACATTCAAGCACTACATCTACCGTCAAGTTTTGCCAAGGCAACTTAGCCGGATGCGACTCACACAAAACCTGTACTTTTAATGCAGTATCTTGATAGCTGATATGCATATAGATATGTTCAGCATCATAGCTGAGATCCACCTGCCCCGGAAAACGGCCATGGGTCGAGTCATATTTAAATAGATGGATCAGGGTTTCAACATCGGCAATATCGTTAATGGCAACGATTTCAAAATTAAAATCTTTCGGATTTTCAAACCATGCGCGCAGTACATTCCGTCCAATACGCCCAAATCCATTGATTGCCACTCGTTGCATGACTCGACCTTTTATATGCCTATTTTAAAACTCTTCTATGTTAAAGGATTTCTGGCGCCGTACATTAAAAAACTTCAGAGAAAATACTGATTTTCGATTATTTTATTTCTGATCCATCCGTCTGTATCTGGGTCATTTAAAATTCCAGTTATTTTTAATGTGATGGATATCCACGAATTCTACTGTGGGAAAATTCAATTTAATTATTCAGCGAAAAACCTGAGTAAATAAATCCTTCGCAATTGGTTTTAAAATGATTGGTGCCTACTGCTTTTTCCGTTATAATTTGGCGTTTTAAATTTTTAAGCCCCGCATTGCAGCAGAGCTCTTGTATGCTTGTCAGACTGTGGTGTTTTAGCCAAATCGGAAATTATGGAGTGACTTGGTTGTGAGTACTCGTTTTATGACATCAGCTGAAATTCGTGAAGCATTTTTGCGTTACTTTGAATCGCAAGGGCATACACGTGTCGCGTCGAGTTCTCTAGTACCTGCCAATGACCCAACTTTGCTGTTCACCAATGCTGGTATGAACCAGTTTAAAGATTGCTTCTTAGGTCTAGAAAAACGCGATTATGTACGTGCAGTGTCATCACAAAAATGCGTGCGCGCAGGTGGTAAGCACAACGACTTGGACAATGTAGGTTATACAGCACGTCACCACACTTTCTTTGAAATGTTGGGTAACTTCTCCTTTGGTGATTACTTCAAACGTGATGCGATCAAATTTGCCTGGGACTTTTTGACTAACGAAGAATGGCTTGGTCTTCCTAAAGATAAACTCTATGCAACCGTTTACCACACCGATGATGAAGCCTTTGACATCTGGAACAAAGAAATCGGTCTAGACGCTTCGCGCATTATTCGTATTGGTGACAACAAAGGCGGTCAATACGCATCAGATAACTTCTGGGCAATGGGTGACACCGGTCCTTGTGGTCCATGTTCTGAAATCTTCTTTGACCATGGCGATCATATCTGGGGTGGCTTACCGGGTTCTCCTGAAGAAGATGGCGACCGTTTCATTGAAATCTGGAACAACGTTTTCATGCAGTTCAACCGTACTGCGGATGGCGTATTACACCCTCTTCCAGCACCTTCTGTGGATACAGGTATGGGCTTGGAGCGTATTTCAGCTGTTCTTCAGCACGTTAACTCAAACTACGAAATCGACCTGTTCCAGCACTTGCTAAAAGCTGCTGCTGAAATTATTGGTTTAGATACGTCTGAACTTGAAGCAAAAGCACAAGCAGAAAACAAACCAGTTGAATACCCTGCTTCACTTAAAGTTGTTGCTGACCATGCACGTTCATGCTGCTTCCTGATTGCTGATGGCGTAAACCCATCGAACGAAGGTCGTGGCTATGTATTGCGTCGTATCATTCGTCGTGCAGTACGTCACGGTAACAAACTAGGTGCGACTGGTTCGTTCTTCCACAAAATGTTGAAGCCACTGATTGAAGTGATGGGTGCAGCATATCCTGAACTTGCAGCCAACCAGGCACGTATCGAAGCGCAACTTCTGAAAGAAGAAGAGCAATTTGCTAAAACACTTGAGCAAGGTCTGAAATTGCTTGAAGGCGAATTGGCGCAGTTAAAAGGTTCTGTAATTCCGGGCGAAGTAGTATTTAAACTTTACGATACTTACGGTTTCCCGACTGACTTGACTGCTGACATCGCACGTGAACGTGACTTAACCATTGATGAAGCTGGTTTCGAAACTGAAATGGCTGCACAGCGTCAACGCGCACGTGATGCAGGCAAATTCGCAATCGACTATAATTCTGTTGTGAAAGTCGAAGGTGAAACTCAGTTTGAAGGTTACGATGCAACTGCGGGTCAAGGTCAAATCATCGCAATCTACAAAGATGGCGAGCAAGTTGACGAAGTGGTTGAAGGCGACGAAGCACTGATCGTACTTAACCAAACACCTTTCTACGCAGAAAGCGGTGGTCAAATCGGTGATACAGGACTCTTCAAAAACGATACTGGTATTTTCGAAGTTCAAGATACCAAGAAATCTGGTGGTGCATTTGTACACCAAGGTATCGTGACTATGGGTAACTTGAAAGTTACTCAAAATGTAGAAGCAACGGTTAAAGCAGACATTCGTGCAGCAACGGCACGTAACCACTCTGCGACTCACCTGCTACATGCTGCATTACGTCAAATTTTAGGTTCACATGTACAGCAAAAAGGTTCATTGGTTGCATCTGACGTGTTACGTTTTGACTTTGCCAACGACCAGCCTGTAAGCTTTGAACAGCTGCAAGAAATTGAACGTTTGGTCAATGCTGAAGTGATTGCCAATACTGCGGTGTCTACTGAACTTCTGGATATCGAGTCTGCGAAAGCTAAAGGCGCGATGATGCTGTTTGGCGAGAAATACGGTGACGAAGTACGTGTACTGTCTATGGGTTCAGTGATTGAAGAGAAAAACTTCTCAATCGAACTTTGCGGTGGTATTCACGTAAAACGTACCGGTGATATCGGTCTGTTCAAAATCACCTCTGAAGGTGGTGTGGCAGCCGGTGTACGTCGTATTGAAGCAGTAACAGGCACTAAAGCAGTTGAAGTTGCGCAAAAAGCCGATCGCGATATCAATACGATTAACGGTTTGCTCAAAGCACAAAAAGACCAGACTTTAGAAAAAGTTGAAGCGTTGGTTGATACTGCATCGAGCTTGCAGAAACAGATCGAACAACTCAATCAAAAACTTGCTAGCCTGCAAGCCGGTGAACTTCTAAGCCAAGTTCAAAGCATTGCAGGTCGTGCAACCTTGATTACAACTGTTGAAAACATGGATGCGAAAGCACTTCGCAACCTGCACGACGGTGTGAAATCAAAATTAGAAAATGCAGTGATTGTTCTGGCAGGTGTAGAGGGTGACAAGGTGAGCTTGATCGCATCTGTGGCAAAAGACTTTACTGCTTCTATTAAAGCAGGTGACATCATCAAACATTTAGCGAATGAGCTAGGTGGTAAAGGTGGTGGTAAACCTGACTTGGCACAAGGTGGCGCGCCACTTAACGAGAAGTTTGCTCCAGTGATGGCAGATTTAACTGCCTGGCTTGCAGCAAAATAAAACTTCAATTTTGTGTAACTGACCCTGATAGGTACATCAGGGTCATGGCTTATATGGAACAACTATGGCATTAATCGTTCAAAAATATGGCGGTACCTCTATGGGTACTCCCGAGCGCATTTTAAATGTTGCTCGTCGTGTAAAGCGCTGGCATGACCACGGCCACAAGGTAGTGGTAGTGGTATCAGCAATGAGTGGCGAAACCAATCGTCTGCTTGCTTTAGCGAAGGCCATTACCGAAACCCCTGACCCACGTGAACTAGACCAAATGGTATCTACGGGTGAACAGGTTACGATTTCTATGTTAGCAATGGCGCTGAACTCAATTGGAGTTGAAGCAAAATCACTAACAGGTCGCCAGGTTGGCATGAAAACCGACAGCTCATTCAATAAGGCACGTATCGAATCCATTGATACTGAAGTCCTGAACTCAAATCTGGATGCAGGCCGCGTACTTGTCGTTGCCGGTTTCCAGGGTTTTGATGAACATGGCAATACCACCACTTTAGGGCGTGGCGGTTCTGATACTTCAGGTGTTGCAATTGCTGCCGCACTCAAAGCAGATGAATGCCAGATTTATACCGACGTTGACGGTGTATATACCACCGATCCACGTGTTGCACCAAAAGCAAAAAAAGTTGATCGTATTTCATTTGAAGAAATGCTTGAGATGGCGTCACTCGGTTCTAAAGTCCTGCAAATTCGTTCAGTTGAATTTGCTGGTAAATACCAGGTGCCTTTACGCGTATTATCAAGCTTCGACAATGACAACGATGGCGCATTCGACGAAGAGTTTAAGCAAAACGTTGGTACACTTATTACGACTGAATTGGAAGACAACATGGAACAGCCAATTATCTCCGGTATCGCATTTAACCGTGACGAAGCAAAATTAACTATTTTAGGTGTGCCTGACGAACCGGGTATTGCTTCTAAAATTTTGTGCCCGATTGGTGATGCCAATGTTGAAGTGGATATGATTATCCAGAACGTTGAAGAAGATGGTACAACTGATTTCACTTTTACTGTGAACCGTGGCGAATTAAATAAAGCCAAAGCCATTCTTGAAGCAACTGCTCAAGAAATTGGTGCGCGTGAAGTTGCGACCCGTTCAGATATCGTAAAAGTATCAATTGTAGGTGTAGGCATGCGTTCACATGCCGGCGTGGCAAGCAAAATGTTCACAGCTTTGGCAGACGAAGGCATCAACATCCTGATGATCTCGACGTCTGAAATCAAGATTTCTGTGATCATTGAAGAAAATTATCTTGAACTTGCGGTTCGTTCATTGCATACCGCATTCGGTTTAGACCGTGAACAAGGCGAATCTAGCGCACGTGCTTAAGCGTTAAGACAGAATATTGTCATTGTTTGACAGTATTTTATAAAAGTCTACAAAAATGCAGAGCCACTATAGTTTTTTTTATAGTGGCTCTGTTATATTAAGCCTGAGGATTTTTAACCAGCTGAGATAGATTAAAATCTTTCACCCAGATGACAGAATTTCTATCCAGATCTTATTTTGTAATTTTTGGTTGTGCTTTTTGTTTTATATTCAATAGATTGCAGGTTTTGCATTTTGCAAGGAGAAAAACATGCTGATTCTGACTCGACGCGTCGGGGAAACTTTAATGATTGGTGATCAAGTCAGTGTGACTGTGCTTGGTGTAAAAGGTAACCAGGTTCGTATCGGGGTAAATGCTCCGAAAGAAGTCTCTGTGCACCGTGAAGAGATTTACCAGCGTATCCAGCATGAACGTGCAATGCATGAACATCTTCAACATATCGATCAAGATTACCAACCTTCTTATGAAGACGATAGCCAGACACAAAATAACTTTAACCGTTAATGTTTGTGCGAAGAATAAAGCGGCTTTTGAGCCGCTTTAAATTTGTCTAAATTTTATACAAAAATATTAAATACTTAGATAATTTAAAATAAAACTTAAAGTTCTGCACCCTGCTGTAATGCTGCAATCACCTTTTTTACCGGCCCAAAACTGCGACGATGCTCATCAATCACGCCATGTAAGGCAATCGCTTCAAAATGTGCCTTGGTCGGATAACCCTTGTGCTTGGCAAAGCCAAATTGCGGATGCTTCTGGTCCATCTCGATCATCTGATGATCACGGGTTACTTTCGCCAGAATACTGGCTGCTGAAATTTCAGCATGCAGTGCATCACCACCCACCACGGCATCACAGCTCATAGCAAGGCCCTGTGGAATCTTGTTGCCATCGACCAATACATGCTCAGGCTGAACTGGCAAAGCTTCTACAGCACGGCGCATGGCCAGCAAAGAAGCTTGCAAAATATTATGTTCATCAATCTCTGCCGCAGAAGCCTCAGCAATGGCCCATGCCAGCGCTTTTTCCTGAATCTCGATAAAAAGTTTTTCACGCTTCTTTTCAGTGAGTTTTTTAGAATCATTTAAACCCTCAATCGGGTTGTTCGGATCCAAAATAACTGCCGCAGCGACCACCGAACCCACTAATGGCCCACGCCCTGCTTCATCTACACCCGCAATCTTCATGTCTATTTTTCCATAAAAAATAGGCTGAACCAGTCAGCCTATTTCAATTTAATCTTGGCTTAGTTTACAGCTTCAGCTACACAAGCGTTAATGGTTTTTGCAACCACATTGCCGACAATCGTCGCACGTGCTGCCGGGTCAATCGCTGCAGTCGCCAAATCTACCGCTGTTACGCTTTGGGGTGCTTTTTCACTGACACAGCCACAAATTTCAGTCTGGATATTCTGCTTTTGGGTCGTAGTCATTAGACGTGTAGCTGTTTGCCATGCTGGAATATTATTCAGCTCAGTCGTACATTTTGCATTGATCGCGATTTTAAGCGCAGCCCCACCCAGCTGTTGAGTCGTGGTTTGCGTTTCAGGGCTGCCTGTTGTTGCACAAGCAGATAAAACCAAAGTAAGCGGAGCAAGTGCAGCCAATAATTTTTTCACAGATCTGTTCCTTGTTTATTCATATATGAAGCGTGACGCTATTGTGCCGAAATTCACCTGAATAAGAAATCTATAAATCATCCTGAATGTTTAATCTGCACCCAGCCATTTCAATGGATGTTGCATGAAAGCCACCATAGCGTTGCAGATTTGGAATTGCTGGGCTGATTCGCCCTTTGCTAAGGTGCATCCATCTTTGAGGGCAATCGAAAATCACATGGAAAAAGTACAATATTACACGCGCACGGCACAATGGTTGCACTGGATCATGGCAGTTATCTTTATTGCGGCCTGGCTGATTGGTTTTTATAGTGGGAATTTTTTAAGTTATGAGGTCGATGGCAGCTTTAAAGGCGATGTCATCACCCTGCATAAAAATATCGCCACCACCATTATTTTCCTGTTGGTTGTGCGAATTTTCTGGCGTTATACCCATCCTGCCCCTGAACTACCGGACACTATGTCACCCCGGATGAAAACTTTGGCACATGCAGGTCATCTGGCTTTGTATTTTATGCTGATTGCTCTACCTGTCACCGGCTGTTTATATAGCTGGAGTCTGGGCTATCCAGCACCAGTGCTATATTTATTTAACCTGCCGGCACTGATTGCAGAAAATCCGGCTGTAACCGCGATCGTAAAACCCCTACATATCTGGCTTTCCTGGGCAGTTGGCTTACTTTTAGTTGGACATATTTTCGCAGCACTGAAACATCATTTTATCGATAAAGATCATGTACTCAACAGCATGACCCGACAATCCAAATCTTCTAAAAAATAATCTGCAAAACCACACTCAATCAGCTTTCATTGCAAAACTGATTTTATTTTAAGAACTCGGTCATGCAGCCTTTCAGACTGTTTGCAATAGCCTGTTGCGTGAGTTTTGACTTTACTTCTTCATCCAGAGTCGCTTTCAGTAAAGTGCTTGCCGGAATATCCTTGAGTGCATGCTCACCTACACATGAACAGACATTCTGTTCAAGTTCAGCTTTATTTTTGTCCTGCATAAAATAGGTCGAGGCAGTCCAGAATTTAGATGCTTTCAATTCTTTTGCACATTGGTATTCAATCACGGGTTTTAAAGTACGCTGTGTCAAAGTCATATCCGCATTTGAGCAAGCAGATATCAACACGCTACTGATGAGCAGAATTATATTTTTCAATTTCATATCCATCTATAAAAACAAAGGCAGAGCGAACCCTGCCTTTTATTTAAAAACTTAAACCAGGGCACGGATCTGGTTGATCCATTGCTCTTTTTCAGTATCGGTAATAAAAGAGGCTTCAAATGAGTTAATGGCCAACTGCTTGAGTTCCTCATTGCTTAAATCCAGTGCTTCAGCAATGGCAATAAAATTGTCATTCATATAACCACCAAAATAAGATGGATCATCTGAATTGACTGTAACGTGCACGCCTTGTTGCAAGAGGCGACGGATATTATGCTGCTGCATATCATCCACGACGCAGAGTTTCAGGTTTGACAATGGACAAACCGTCAGTGGCATCTTCTCTGCAATCAGGCGCTGCATTAACGCCAGATCTTCTTCAGAGCGTACACCATGATCGATACGATTCACTTTCAGCAAATCTAAAGCTTCCCAGACATAAGCTGCCGGGCCTTCCTCACCTGCATGCGCTACAACCAAGAAACCTGCTTCACGTGCTTTAGCAAAGACACGCTCAAACTTTGAAGGTGGATGCCCTACTTCACTTGAGTCCAGACCGACCGCAATAATCTGGTCTTTATAAGGTAAGGCCTGTTCCAGTGTTGCAAAAGCAGCCTCTTCACTTAAATGACGCAAGAAACACATAATCAGATGTGAACTGATGCCAAGTTTAGCTTTGGCATCATCACAGGCTTTTTGCAAGCCGTTGATCACGGTTGAAAAAGCAACGCCACGGTCGGTATGGGTTTGTGGATCAAAGAACATTTCAGTATGCACGACCCGGTCTTCAGCACATTTTTCAAAATACGCCCAAGCCAGATCATAAAAATCCTGTTCATGAATCAATACAGCTGCACCAGCATAATAAATATCCAGGAACGACTGAAGATTATGAAAGTTATACGCCTGTTTAACTTCTTCAACAGATTTATACGGGATGGCAATTTTATTACGCTGAGCGATCGCAAACATTAGCTCAGGCTCAAAAGTGCCCTCAATATGAACATGAAGCTCAGCTTTTGGCAAAGCTCGAATCAACTCAAGACGGTTCATCGCTTCTCCTCATGAAACCTAAAATAATAAAAAAAGGGTGCAAACTGAGTTTACACCCTTTCCAAATCTAGAAAAATTAGCCGCCAAATAGTGCGAATTTAAGCGTCCATAGTACTGCAATAATCCAGACCATATACGGTACAGTTGATGCCTTACCGGTTAACAATTTGATCAGTGCATAGCTAATGAAGCCCATCGCAATACCATCCGCAATCGAATAGGTAAATGGCATAAATACAATGGTTAAAAATGCAGGGACTGCTTCTGTAATATCTTCCCAGTCAATATGCACGATACCTTGAATCATTAAGACACCGACAAATAACAGCGCTGGCGCTGTTGCAAAGCTTGGTACAGACTGTGCCAATGGTGCCAGGAACAAACAGGCAACAAACAGGATACCGACTACGACAGCAGTTAGACCTGTACGGCCACCGGCTGCTACGCCTGCAGAAGATTCAATGTATGGTGTAGTCGATGAGGTACCTAAAGCTGCACCTGCAACAATTGCAGAAGAGTCAGCAAAAAGTGCTTTTTTCAAACGCGGCAGTTTGCCATCTTTCAACAAGCCTGCACGGTGTGAAACACCTACGAGCGTACCGGTTGAGTCAAACAGATCAACCAGAAAGAAGACAAAAATCACGCCAATTAAACTGGCAGTGAACAGACCTTCAAAGCTCATTTGCATAAATGTAGGTGCAATCGATGGCACTGCGCCAACCACACCTTTAAATTCACTCAGACCCAATGCTGCTGAAATACCGGTTAACACCAAAATACTGATGATGATCGCACCACGCACTTTAAAGTGATGCATCACAACAACCAGAAGGAAACCAAATAATGCAAGTAAAACCGATGGTTGTTTTAAATCACCCAAACCTACCAATGTAGCGGGATTATCCACAATCAGGCCGGCATTTTTCAAAGCAATCAGCGCAAGGAATAAGCCAATACCACCACCGATGGCCAGTTTCAGCGACATTGGAATCGCATTTACAATGGCTTCACGGATTTTGAACATGCTGATCGCAATAAACACAAGACCCGAGATAAACACAGCCCCAAGTGCTGTTTGCCAAGGCACACCCATTCCCAAACATACGGAATAGGTAAAAAAGGCATTCAAGCCCATGCCTGGTGCAAGTGCAATTGGATAATTTGCAATCAAGCCCATGACTAAACAGCCAATCGCGGCTGCAAGACAGGTTGCTACAAAGACAGCCCCATGATCCATCCCCGTTTCGGACAAAATCATCGGATTGACAATAATGATGTAACACATCGTTAAGAATGTAGTTACACCGGCAAGAACTTCTGTACGGAAACTGGTTTTGTTTTCACTCAGTTTAAACAGACGTTCAAGCATACTTTCTGAAGATGGATTAGGAGTCGTCATGACCTAGCCCCTATTGAGTAAACTTAATGCTTTAAGCAAGCCGTCAAATAAATGAAATTTTATAAAAAAAATTCATCAATTTTAAGGATGTGTTAGCAACGAATATGCCAGCATAGCCATTTGACGGGTTAAAATGTTGGAACAGCTTACAGCCCCAGGGCTATGCTATAAAAACCCAAAAAAAAATCTAAACAAAAAAGCTGCATAACCTTTATGCAGCTTTATTTTACGATTTAAATCAAATGCTTAACAAGATGGATTCTGCTTCATCCTGATCGTTGGCAAATTATAACACATTGATTTATTATTGCTTATTTGATTTTACACTTTATTAGAAATTAATATATTCCAGATGAATATTGAAAAAAATTTATTATATTTATTATTGATTTAATTTTATCATTTTAGCCCAATCAACGAAAGAAGGTTGTCTAGCCTGCTTAATGTCGATGCCGATTGGATTCCAGCAATTTGCTTGAATCACGTCCATCGTTCAAGACATGACGGATCTTTTCATATTTTCTGATTTCGGACTGTTTATGGACACAAAATCCTAATAAACTGATCATTAAGGCAAAAACAGGGATAGCATATATTTTCATTTTTATTATGCTGCTTTGTAACACTATGCAATTATGCTAACAAAAAACCTAACAAACTTGTGACATAGTTTACATTTAACCCGATAGAAGGCATTTATTTATCCTCTAAATATTAATTTTATGTCGTTTTATTTATTAATACTTAATTAATTTATAATTCTTTTTTCAAAAAATCGATCCTATTAAAAATCCTTTTAAAAAAACTAAATAATTGAATTTAATATATTTTTTAAACCACCTAAAAGAAGTTTATTCAAAATTAAAATATGTAGATAAATGAAATCTAACCTATTCAATAGAACTTATTTCGGTTTATTTTATCGGCCTTTTCCAAGAATGCTCAACTTTAATTTTTAAAATAAAATGATCTAAATAAGGGAGATTTTGCGAGGGATTTCAAAGTGTTTAACGATATTTTTTATTTTTAACTATCTTGAAGTTTTCATTATGCAGTTCATCCACACTTCACTCATCATAGAGTCAAAACGTTGAACACTAGTTAAGAACCTAACCATAATAAAGACATCCCAATATCCGGCATACATATCCTCATGCTGGATACCGGGAATCATCTCATTTATGCACTCAGTTGTTCATCACGCTTGAATACCAGTTCTCCCTTGAGTGAACTGTCTGCATCAAAATAATAGCCATCAGTATTAAAAGCTTTTAGCTCTTCGACACGATCAATTTTATTTTCAATCATAAAACGCGCCATAAGACCCCGTGCTTTTTTGGCATAGAAACTAATCACTTTATATTTGCCATTTTTCTGATCCAGAAATACCGGCTTGATAATGTCCGCCTGAATTTTGCGCTCGTTGACTGATTTATAATATTCATCAGAGGCGATATTCACCAGGATTTCAGAATTTGCTGCTGCTAGATCCTGATTAATCAGATCAGTAATGTGATGTGCCCAGAAGTCATATAGGTTATGCCCGCGGGAATTGGCCAATTTGGTTCCCATTTCCAGACGGTACGGCATCATCAAATCCAAGGGACGTAAGAGTCCATATAATCCAGACAACATGCGTAAACGGTCTTGTGCATAGTGCAGATCTTCATGTTTTAAACTATAGGCATCCAGACCTGTATAGACATCGCCTTTAAATGCAAAAATCGCCTGACGGGCATTGGCTAAATTAAAATCCGGTTGCCAGTCATTAAAACGTGCGGTATTTAAAGTGGCAATTTTTTCACTAACACTCATTAAGCTGGAAATTTCTGTTGCAGAAAGTGTGCGACAAACGTTGATCAAGTCCTGTGAATGTTCTAATAATCTCGCTTGAGTAAATTGGTCAGTCGGTAATGGAGTATCGTAATCGAGAGTTTTGGCTGGAGAAATTAAAGCGAGCATGGCAACCTGGTCAAAAAATGATTAATCAAACTATATCAGTCTGCTTATTTTAATTCCAATTCATGTTTTTATTCACCATAATCGTTAAAATGCACGATTCTCCTGTTAATCATCGGTTTTTATATGCCCGAGCAAATTTTTCTTCAAGGGCCTGCGGGTCAGATTGAAGTTTTTGTGGATTATCCTCAGGGTGAAGTGAAAGGATTCGCGGTAGTTTGTCACCCCCATCCATTGCAAGGCGGTACACCACAACATAAGGTTCCGGTTTTACTGGCACAAATGTATCTGGAACGTGGCTGTATTGTGTATCGTCCAAGTTTCCGTGGTTCTGGTCAAAGTGAAGGTATACACGACGAGGGCTTCGGTGAAACGGATGATGTATTAGAAGTCATTCGGTTCGCTCGCAACCAGCATATTGCCCTGCCTTTTTATGCAGGCGGTTTTAGTTTTGGTGCGCATGTCATGGCAAAAAGCTATGCAGCCTTACCCGTAGAACTGCAACCAAAGCAAACCATTTTATGTGGTCTGCCGACTGCAACAGTGGCTGGTATTCGTCATTATGTGACACCCGCCATTAAAGGTGACATTCTGTTCATTCATGGTGAAGCCGATGAAGTAACTTTGCTCTCAGATATGATTGAATGGGCAAAGCCACAACGCCATTTAGTGACCGTATTACCTGGTGCCAACCACTTCTTTACCGGCTATTTAAAGCAATTGCGGATCGCAATGACCCGGTACTTAGCGCTTGGCTAAATAAAAAAACCCATCAGATGATGGGTTTTTTTATTAAAAGACAAAATCTTCTGCAAAAATTTCATACATCACAGCCCGATATTTAGGCTTATCGATGTAGCGGATAATTTTTCCACCCAAGCGGTCTGCAATTTTACGGCTAGCCCAGTTTTCTTCTGCTACCGGGTAGCTTAAAACTTGAATCCCTAATGTATTGAAAGCATAAGCCACAACACAATGCACTACCTCATGTCCATAATGATGACCATGTGCAGTTTCACGAATCCAAATACCGACTTCAGGTATTTCCTCATGAAGTCGATGTAAACCACATAGTCCAATAAATTCTTGTGTTTCAATATAACGGATCACAAATACATATTCTTTATGATCGTTCATATTTTCCAGCCAATTTTGCCAGACTGTTGCAAATCCCTGTTCAGAATCTGGTGCATCCCACGCCATAAAACGTGTCAAACTCGGGGTAATTGAAGCATAAGTCTCTTTGGCATCGGCTGATTTAAAACAATTCAGGATCAAGCGTTTACTTTGCAGTGTAGGCAAAGCTGATTGAGTCTGTTGAATTAGCTCTTCCATTCAAACTCGCTAAAGCGTTCCTGCTCTTTTAGAGAGGTTTCCACTGCCTGTGCAAGCTGATTAAGCAAACTTCTTTCGGTGATACGATCCAGCCAGTCCTGTTCTTCTTCAGGATATGAGGCAATCTCACAGACCAGATGCCCTTGTTCATCTCTGGTTTCGCAACTCACAGATAAAGGCAGCGCATGGTCTTCTACGCTGACGGCAACCTGAGCACCACTTTGGCTTAAGGTCTGAAAACCGTATTTACCTAATTTTTCGGCAAGTAAATGTGCTACATATTCCTGGGTTTCTTGACCATCCCGTGGTGTTTGGCTCTGGGTATTGGCCATGAATTTTAATTTTCGCATCGCTACTTCCAAATGGCTTTTTTCTTATATGGGTTTAGCATAAGCAATATAAACAAAACAGCCAAGCAAAAGCTTGGCTGTTTCACATAATTTTAAAAATTATTCTGATACTTGAATTGGCAGTCCTGCGATTGAGGTCAATTCTGTGAAGGTCGGGAAACTGGTTGCGACCGTTTCGGTTCCGACAATCTTGATCTGCTCCGAATTACGCAAACCGGCAATCGAAAAACTCATCGCGATACGGTGATCGTGATGCGATTCAATTTCACCACCCGTAAAGATTGGCAACCAGTCACCGGACTTACCCTTACCTTCAATGATGATGCCATCTTCAGTTGGGGTACAGTCGATGCCCATGGTTTGAAGACCATCTGCCATGACCTGAATACGATCCGATTCTTTCACGCGAAGCTCGGCAGCACCGGTCAGGATGGTTTGACCTTCAGCACATGCAGCGGCAATGAATAGCGCCGGGAATTCATCAATTGCTAATGGCACCTGATCTTCCGGCATATGAATCCCTTTTAATGTACGTGTACCACGAATACGGATATCAGCAATCGGTTCACCGCCTGCAATACGCTCGTTTTCAACTGTAATGTCCGCACCCATTTGCTTGAGGATTTCAATCACACCAGTACGGGTCGGGTTAATGCCTACCGCTTCAAGGGTGACGTCCGAATTTTCAGTAATGGCCGCACCCACCATAAAGAAGGCTGCTGAAGAAATATCTGAAGGCACTTGAATGTTGGTACCCACTAACTTGCCGCCACCTTGCAGGGAAATTCGGTTGCCTTCGGTTTTCACTTCATAACCAAATGCACGCAGCATACGTTCAGTATGGTCGCGTGTTGGTTCTGGTTCAGTCACCGAAGTTTCACCTTCCGCCCATAGACCTGCAAGTAGAATCCCTGATTTCACCTGAGCAGAGGCCATTGGCAAATCGTACTGAATCCCTTTCAGGTTTTGGTTGCCGGTGATGGATACAGGTGGCGTACCTCGCTCACCAGTGGTCTGAATTTGCGCGCCCATTTCACGTAAAGGCTTGGCAATACGCTCCATTGGACGTTTAGACAATGACGCATCCCCTGTCATCACTGAATCAAATTTCTGTGCTGCTAGCATACCCGACAGCAAACGCATTGAAGTGCCTGAGTTGCCCATATAAATGGCAGACTGCGGCGCTTTTAAGCCTTGCATGCCAACACCATGAATGGTGACTTCACCATTTTTAGGGCCTTCAATGCTGACTCCCATATCACGGAAAGCTTGCAGTGTCGCTAGAGCATCCTCACCTTCCAAAAAGCCGGTCACATGTGTGGTACCTTCTGCAATCGCACCAAACATGATCGAGCGATGTGACACAGATTTGTCACCTGGCACGGTAAATTTACCCTGAAATTTCTTGGCACCCGGCTGAATGGTAAATTGTTGTGTCACTTTATTTTTCTCCATGAAAGGTTTCTTGGCGAGCATATGGTTGAAATGCTGGCGAGCTGCCTGCGCATGACCCAATAAGCCCATCAATGCGTGGGAATCTTCATCTTCAATCAATTTGCGAATAATCGCGAGCTGCTGTTCAAAGCCATCAACAGCATTCAGAACTGCTTTTTTGTTGGCAAAAAAGATGTCATGCCACATTTGTGGATCGCTAGCGGCAATTCGCGAGAAATCCCGGAAGCCACCGGCAGCATAACGAAATATATCTAAATTGTCTTCACGCTTGGCCAATTGCTCAACCAAGTTGAATGCCATGAGATGCGGAAGATGACTGGTATGCGCCAGCACTTCATCGTGCTTGTCGACATCCATACAAATCACTTCGGCTTTCGCCGCTTGCCACAGCTGAATCAGTTTATCGACGGCCCAGTCTGCACTGCTTGGCAGTGGCGTCAAGATCACCTTGTGATTGGCAAATAAATCAACTTTACCTGCATGCACCCCGGTATGCTCGGCACCTGCAATCGGATGGCCCGGTACAAAACCTTCAGGCAGTTCATCGCCAAAAACCGCTTTCGCTGCATCGACCACATTACCTTTGGTACTACCAACATCAGTAATAATGGTATTGGGAGATAAATAAGGCTGAATGGCTTCCAACACCTTTTGCGTGGCACGTACCGGCAATGCAAGCACTACCAGATCAGCACCTTTGACCGCCTCTACAGGATCGGCATAGCCTTCGGAAATCAGGCCAAGAGATTTAGCATCGTCCAAAGTCTTTTGTGAACGTGTCGATGCAACGATGTCATTGGCCAAATGCTCGGCTCGAATGACACGCGCCAGACTTGAACCAATCAGTCCAAGCCCGATAAATGCAACTTTTTCAAACAGTGGCTGCGACATGGTTTAAGCTTTTGCCTCTAAACCGAGTACTTTAGCCAATGCGCTCAAGAATTTCGCATTTTCTGCTTCAGTACCAATCGATACGCGAATGTGATTTGAAATACCAACCGGACGCACAATCACCCCTTGTTTGAGCAAACCATTGAAGGTTGCTGATGGGTCTGCCTGTACATCTACCAGAATAAAGTTGGCACGTGAAGGCACATAGTTAAGACCCAAAGCCTTAAAGCCAGCTTCAAGTTGCGCCATACCGGCTTTATTCACTTCACGAGAACGCGCGATAAAGTCTTCATCTTTCAGTGCAGCCACCGCAGCGACCATCGCTAAATGGTTGACATTAAATGGTTGACGAATACGGTTCAGGTAATCTGTCACTTCAACTGAAGCCAGAGCAAAACCAACACGTAGTGCAGCCAAACCATAACACTTCGACAAAGTACGGCTAACGATCAGGTTTGGATATTGCGCAAGGAATTTCAAGCTGTTGAAGTTTTCCGGGAAATATTCCACATAGGCTTCATCCAGAACCACGATGACATTAGCAGGAACTTTTTGCATGAAAGCTTCAAATTCAGCTTCTTCGAACCAGGTTCCGGTTGGATTATTCGGGTTTGCAATGAAAACGAGTTTGGTGTTGTCCTGAATGGCAGCCGCCATTGCTTCCAAGTCATGCGAGAAGCCTTTAGCTGGTACTTCAATCGCTTGCGCATTAATGGCTTGAGTTACCAATGCATAAACCGCAAAAGCATGCTGGCTATACACCACCGAATCATTTTCTGAAACGAATGCACGGGCAAACATTTCCAGTAAGTCGTTTGAACCATTCCCCAAGGTAATCTGATCATGATTAAAACCAAACTGGGTTTTGATCTGATCTTTCAGGATAAAACCACCACCATCTGGATAACGGCCAATTTCAGCAATTTCCGCAGCGACCGCTTCTTTGACTTTATCTGAACAACCCAGCGGATTTTCATTTGAAGCCAGTTTGACGATATCGGTAAGACCCAACTCGCGCTCAAGTTCACTGATCGGTTTACCCGGTTGATATGGCTTTAATTTTGAGATGCCTGAATTGGCTGGAACAAACGACATTTTAGACTTCCAATTTTAGGTATAAAACAGTGGTCAGTACCCTCGCCCTGACCACATATAGCTGACTTAAAGTACAGCTGCAGGATATGAACCGAGCACGCGAACTTCTTTAACCAAAGGACGAATTTCTTCAATGGCTGCTTTCACGTGTTCCTGCTCAATATGGCCTTCAAGATCAATGAAGAACACATAAGCCCATTTTTCAGGAAGTGCAGGCCGGGTTTCAATACTGGTCAGACTGATATTGTGCTTGGCAAACGGCGCCAGAATTTCCAGCAAAGCTCCGGCACGATCATGCGCTGAGATTAGTAATGAAGTCTTGTCATTACCACTTTGAGGCACTTTTTCACGACCAATCACCAGGAAGCGTGTGGTATTTTCCGGATTGTCCTCGATATTGCTATGCATGATTTCGAGATCATAGATACTCGCAGCAATTTCAGAGGCAATCGCGGCAGAATGCCATTCATTACGAATACGGCGCGCTGCTTCTGCGTTGGAGCTTAAAGCGACACGTTCCACGCCTGGATAATGCGCATCCAGCCACTTACGGCACTGTGCCAAAGTCTGCTGATGCGCATAAATCTGTTTGATGCTGTCTTTACGGGTATTTTCAGAAATCAGGAACTGATGGTGAATCGGTAATTCAACTTCGCCAATCACATTCAGGTTCGAGGTTTTGAAACAGTCTAAAGTATGGTTAACCACGCCTTCAGAGGAATTTTCTACCGGCACCAGACCATAATGGGCACTACCCGCTTCCACGTCACGGAAAACTTCATCAATGGTCGGTAAAGGACGAACCACAGCATCATGGCCAAAGTGCTTGAGTACCGCAGAATGAGTATAGGTCCCGACTGGTCCCAAGAAAGCAATGCTTTGCGGAGCTTCAAGTGCCAGACAGGCCGACATGATTTCACGGAACAGACGTGCCATGGTGGTATCAGACAATGGCCCTTCATTACGTTCCATGACATTACGCAAAACCTGAGCTTCACGTTCTGGACGGTAAAACAGCGGATTCTCTTCTGAAGCAAACTTTGCTTTTGCCACAGCTTCAGCCAAACGTGCCCGACGGTTAATCAATTGCTGAATTTGCTGATCAACAGAATCGATATCTTCACGAATTTTTGCCAAATCAAGAGAAGTCGTGGTGTTTTGATCGTCGTTGATCATTGTTCTGTCGCCCTTCATAAACCTTATCTGTTCAGTATAACAATAGTGAGCTTTCAAATGTTACGCAATATGACATTGGTAGATTAAGTCTTAAAAACATACAGTTGATTTTAACCATTTATCGCTTTTGGTCATATCTGGTAACATTTACTTCAGCTTTTCTGCTTGATTTACATTATTAAATTGTAAACTTTGCCTGTCCATATTAACTGATTTTAAGGAAGATGAAATATCACTATTTCTTAATCTATATAGCGGTTTTAAGCATAAGAAAATTAAAATAATTACTTTTCACACGTCATTTTTGAACCATTCATATCTAAGATAGATTTCACAATAAAATGCACACTCTGCAACCCCATTTTTATCGACTTCTCTTTGATTTCACTTATTTTTTACATTAAATCACTACTCAATTACAAAGCAGAGACGATTTTTTAACCAATCATAGATAGTCTAACTTAAAACAAGCGTTTGGGTGTCAGTCATGCCAAAAAGAATAGCTGTACTTTTGACGAATAATTTTGAAGATCAGGAATATCTTGAACCCGTTGCGGCCTTGCTGGAAGCAAAGCATAGCATCTGTAATATTGAGTTTAATGTAGGAAAAGTGGTCTATGGTCTGCATGGCTGTTCTGCAGTGACGATTGACCGGGGCATCGAACAAATCAGTATTGATGATTTTGATGCCTTGCTGATCCCTGGCGGTGAATCTGCAGTTTCTTTATCTACCGATATGCGGGTGCTTCAATTTATCCAAGCTTTTAACCAGGCCAAGAAAACCATCTTTAGTTTATGTGATGCATCATTATTACTGTGCGAAGCAGATGTACTAAAAAATCGAATTATTACCAGTATTCGCGCGCATGCCAGTCGCGTACAACGTGCCGGTGGAACGTATTATGATGCGGAACTGGTGAATGACAATAATCAGTTGATTTCATCGCGCCTACCCAATGATTTACCCATTTTTATTCATGAATGTTTGGATGTTTTAAAATCATAAAGTCTTAAAAAATATTTCCCATCTTGGCCATGTTCTCCCCTATAAAAAAGAGTCCTTCGGGACTCTTTTTTATGGTTGAGCTATTAACGCCCTAACAGACCGCGGGCCACAATCTCCTTCATGATTTCATTGGTACCCCCATAAATCCGCTGGATCCGCGCATCAACGAAGAAACGTGAAATTGGATATTCAGTCATATAGCCATAACCCCCAAATAATTGCAGGAGATTGTCCGCGATTTTCATCTGCATATCGGTAGAAAAGCTCTTCAATGCCGCTGCAGTTTCTACATCCAGTTTCCCTTGCATATAAAGCTCAAGATTCTGGTTATAAAATGCTGCGGTCGCCAATTCATCAATTTTCGCTTGCGCAAGCACAAAACGGGTATTCTGGAATTGACCGATCGCCTGACCAAAAGCCTGACGCTCTTTCACATACTGTGTGGTCACATCAATAGATCCACGAATGGCGCCTAGAGCGGTGGCAGCAATGGCGGTACGCTCACGCGGCAATTCCTGCATCAGGTAAGCAAATCCCTGTCCCGGCTGACCCAGTAATTGCTCCTTTGGCACTTTGACATTGTCGAAGAACAGTTCAGACGTATCCTGAGCATGCAGACCAATCTTGTCCAAATTGGTGCCTTTTTTAAAGCCTTCCAGATGGGTATCGACCAGCAACAATGAAACGCCTTTGGCACGGGCTTGCGGATCGGTTTTGACGGCAAGCACCACTAAGTCAGCATGCTGACCATTGGAAATGAAGGTTTTTGAGCCATTTAACAGATAATGTTCATCATGCAAGATGGCACTGGTGCGCATAGCTTGCAAATCTGAACCAGCACCCGGTTCAGTCATGCCGATCGCACCGACCACTTCACCGGTGACCATTTTTGGTAACCAGTATTTTTTCTGTTCTTCGGTACCGATATGCAGGATATACGGTGCTGCAATATCGGAATGACAAGACAGACCTGTGGCAATCGCACTGTATCCGGCACGTGCAGATTCTTCGATCAGCATCAAGGAATAATCGGTCGGCACCCCATAGCCACCATATTCTTCTGGAACATCGACACACAAGAAGCCATTTTCACCGAGTGCATTCCAGACTGAACGCGGCATCAGACCTTCACGTTCCCACTGGTCGTAGTACGGTGCGACATGTTCGTTCATAAAGCGTTTAAAATTATCGCGGAATAATTCTAGATCGGCATCGTAGGCAAGCATTCTATTGTCCTTGTTGTTTATCATTTTAGTTTCCTTTTCACAGACTATCGACTTTCCTGCTCCCTGTCATGTGCCGGCATTCATCTTTTTACTAACTTCACAGTCAATAAAAAAGGGAAGCCGAAGCTTCCCTTTTAGACATGAAAGACAGACTCAAAATTAGTGAGCGTTATTGCCTTCTTGTGCCATTTTTTCGTCAATTTCTGCAGGATTTGCTAAAGCATAGTTCAGCTTGTCCATATCTAACTGGCCCACCCATTTCGCAACCACTAAAGTCGCCAAAGAGTTACCGACCAGATTGGTCAAGGCACGAGCTTCAGACATGAAACGATCGATACCGAGAATCAATGCTAGACCTGCAACAGGAATATTCCCTACAGCAGCCAAAGTTGCCGCCATCACAATAAAGCCTGAACCAGTCACGCCTGCCGCACCCTTAGATGAGATCAGAAGTACCAGAAGCAGCGTAATTTGATGAGACAAATCAAGTTGTGTATTGGTCGCTTGTGCAATGAAGATCGCAGCCATCGTCAAGTAAATCGACGTACCATCCAGGTTAAATGAATAACCAGTTGGAATTACCAGGCCTACCACTGATTTTTCAGCACCGGCAAGTTCCAGTTTCTTCAACATACGTGGCAGTACTGATTCTGAAGATGACGTCCCCAGTACAATCAGAAGTTCTTCGCGAATCAGGCGGATCATCTTCATGATGCTGAACCCTGCGAAACGCGCAATTGAGCCCAATACGATGAAAATAAACAGTACGCAGGTAACATAGAAACAAATGATCAACTGTGCCAGCTGAGCAAGAGAACCAATACCATATTTACCAATTGTAAACGCCATTGCACCAAATGCACCAATTGGAGCAAGTTTCATCACCATATTCACGATGTTGAAGAATACATGTGAAATCTGGTCAATGAGTTTCAGGACTGGCTTGCCTTGATCACCTAGCTTATGCAGCGCAAAACCAAAGATAATCGCGAACAATAGAACTTGCAGGATTTCGCCTTCTGCAAATGCGCCCACAACCGTATTTGGAATAATGTTCATCAGGAAGTCGATAGTCGATTGTGACTCACCTGAAGCAACATATTTACTGATGCCACTGGTATCCAGTGAAGCAGGATCAACGTTCATGCCCACACCAGGCTTCACGATGTTAATCACGACCAGACCGATGACCAAAGCAATCGTAGATACGATCTCGAAGTAAAGTAAAGCAACACCACCAGTTTTACCCACTGATTTCATGCTTTCCATACCCGCAATACCGCTCACTACGGTACAGAAAATCACAGGTGCGATGATCATTTTAATCAGACGGATAAATGCATCACCAAGCGGTTTAAGCTGTTCGCCCAAGCCAGGGACATGTTGTTCTACGCCATTGACAATTTGCGTACCACTAGGCGAAAAATGCCCGACCAGAATACCTGCGATAATGGCCACAATCACTTGAAAATACAGTGACTTATAAATTGGTTGTTTCGCCATAATAAATCTACTTGAACGATATCAAAAATAAGAAAGACCATTTTGAGAAATATACTGACCTCTTCATCCCTTCTCAGGGTGAACCGGATCAAATATCAAAAGGCTCAAGAGAATGTTCAAAATGATAATCAGCCATGCATTGAATCTGACACTCAGTATCAGACCAAAGTATTAAATGGGAGAAAGAGATTAAGAAAAATTAAACAGACTCTAAAAATTGCCTAAATTTTACCGAATATTCATACTAAATGTGCATAACTTATTATGCGCTTGTTTGCTTTTTAATCAATATTGGATTAGACATTAGTCGATAATCAGATTTAACTGATTGTTTTACGTATACTGAAAGGTTTATGGATTTTCACCCTCTCCCTTGACATTAATATTTTCTGCAAGCTGTAAAAAGTTATGAATACCAAAAGAAATATCTATAAAGATTTCGAACATCCCTTTGCCCAATATGTACGCATTGTGGGTAAAGGGAAAAATGGCGCCCGCTCCCTCAGCTATGATGAAGCCTATCAAGCCTTCAGTATGATTTTGAAAAATGAAGTGCTGGATGTGCAGTTAGGTGCATTCTTGATGTTATTGCGGGTCAAGGAAGAATCTGTAGATGAGTTGGCCGGTTTCGTACAGGCGACACGTGACCAGCTGAGTTTCAAAAAACTGGATGTCGATCTGGATTGGTCGTCCTATGCGGGCAAGCGCAAACATTATCCATGGTTTATTCTGGCAGCGCTGACGCTGGCCAAGCATGGTTATAATATTGTGATGCATGGTGCCTCAGGCCATACCATGAACCGTGTTTACACCGAACAGGTGCTGACTTACTTAGGCTATCCAATCTGTCAAAATGATGCCGAGGTTGAACAGCAACTGCAACAACAGCATTTTGCCTATATTCCGCTAGAAGTGATTTCTCCGATTCTTGCAGACTTGATTGCGCTGCGTAATGTCATGGGGTTACGCTCCCCGATTCATACGCTGGCGCGTCTGATCAATCCGTTTAATGCCAAAGCGACCCTGCAAGCAATTTTCCATCCAGCGTATCGTGGTTCGCATCAGCAAGCGGCTTTCCGCTTAGGCTATAAAAATAGTGCCGTGATTAAAGGTGAAGGGGGCGAATTCGAGCGTAATCCGGATGCCAAAACGCTCATCTGTGGCATTAAAGATGGCCTGCTCTATGAGCATGAATTGCCAAAGCTCACTGACAACCGCAGTCCAATTGAAGAAGAACTGGATCTGGCGCTATTTAAGGCTGTCTGGGACGGTCAGCAAAGCCATGATTATGGCGAGATTGCAGTGATAGAAACTATGGGCATTGCGCTATATACCATGGGCGTGTGTGACAGCTTTGAAGCTGCGATGCAAAAAGCCAAAATCTTATGGGCGAATCGCCACACGGTTTAATCTTGTGCAAAAGAAAAAAGCATTGTTCAGTGAATGAACAATGCTTTTTTTAATTGTATTGCTATTGGCTGGGAATTAAGCCTTAAACAAAACGAATCGGCTTGAATTCAGGTTCATTCTTGTGATGATCATCATCACACTCTTCACCCTCTTCTTTAGTACCGCGATCGATATAACCGCTGCGCTCATTTTCAGGCAGGTTTTTCATTTCCCAGGCATACACTGCCTGCATACAGGTCTGACGTTGTTCTGGTGTCAAGGCTACACCGTTTGGCCACTTTCCAATTTCGACTGCTGTTCTTAGGCGTTCAACAATCTCAGGATTGAGTACGGCAAGCATTTGTTCAATATTCATGATTTAATCCTGCTTAAAATAATCAAAGTCCTGATTCCACCCCAGTTTGGTTCGACAGGCATTATAAAAGTCATAACCCGGTGGATGCAGAAGATTCAGTTTAAAGGGATGCTTGCGAATATGGACGCTATCACCCACATTCAAAGACACACTGTGTTGTCCATCCGCACTAACCATCGGCAGTACGCGATTTTCACGAATCAGTAATTTAATTTCACTATGTCCACCGACCACAATCGGGCGTGAAGACAAGGTATGCGGATGCATCGGTACCAAGGCAATCGCATCCATACTTGGATGTACAATCGGGCCACCACCAGAAAGCGCATAAGCCGTAGAACCAGTCGGCGTAGAGACTATCAGGCCATCGCTGTGCTGACGATAGACATATTGTCCATCAATATTCAGTTCAAAATCGATCATATGTACCGATTTCCCTGAATGTAGCACCACATCATTTAGAGCAATGGCATCGTAAATCACTTCACCTTTGGAGCGAATTTCGACTTCGAGTAAAAAGCGTCGCTCAGTCTGAAAGTCACCCTTTAATACCTGATCCAGCTTGAATATCACTTCAGTCGGCTTGATATCCGTTAAAAAACCCAGACGACCACGGTTAACCCCGATCACCGGGGTATTGTACTTGACCAAGGCGCGTGCTGCATGTAATAGCGAGCCGTCACCGCCCACGACAATCACCAGATCCACCACCTCACCCAATAAGGCACGACTGACGGTTTGGGTATTTTGATAGGGAACAAGTTCAGCTGTCGCTGCATCAAAAACTGGGTGTAGGCCTAAATTGAGAAGATGATCGTGAATAAGGCATAAGGTTTCAACCACCGACGATTTATCAGGACGTCCTATTAACCCGATATTTCGAAAGGTCTTATGGGAAATTTGCACCAGTGTCGTCGCTCCGCTACGAATCCTGCTTATCATAACATTAAGCTATACCTGGATGACAATTTATAACAGTGCTTCATAGGTAGGAAATTATTTGAAATATATTCGAATTAAGGAGAAATTGTGGGGTTTCATTTTAATTTTAAGCGCATTTCTTGATTAAATATTGCAAAATAATGAAAAGCTTCGCATGATTAGCACAATTTCACAGGATCTTATAAGTATTTATGAAATCTGAACGTGGCATGGGGTTTCTTGCCTTAATTTTTTCTATTATTGTCATTTCTATCTTTGTAGCATTTAGTATCTATTTGATTAGATTAGACAATATTGTACGCGACAAGTTTGAAGGTCAGCGCTGGGATATTCCGGCCAAGGTCTTCGCACGTCCGATGGAAGTGTACGTGAATGCCCCAGTCAGCCTGCAGGATTTCCAACAAGAATTAAAATTACTCGGTTATAAAAATTCGGATAGTTATACTAAATCAGGCAACTTTGTCAGCACTGGCAATACCCTGTATGTGCATACACGCGGCTTTGATTTTGGTGACCGGGTTGAACCGGAACAAATATTGAAAGTCAGTTTCAGCGGTGAACAGATTGCAGAAGTCAGCGCGACCAAACCCTCTTCAAGCGGGATTGCGCGTTTAGAACCTTTATTAATAGGCGGGATTTATCCGCAACATAACGAAGACCGTGTGCTGATTAAGCTAAATAAAGTGCCTAAGCCCTTGATCGAAGCGCTGATCGCGACCGAAGATCGTAAGTTCTATGAGCATCATGGGGTTTCACCGCGTGGTATTGCACGTGCCGTGGTCAGCAATATTACCGGTGGTAAACGTCAGGGTGGTTCAACCTTGACCCAGCAATTGGTTAAAAATTTCTATTTGACCCCTGAGCGCACTTTAAAACGTAAAGTGAATGAAGCCTTTATGGCGATGCTGATTGAATTGCATTATGACAAAAATGAAATTCTGGAAGCTTATCTGAATGAGGTAAATCTGGGCCAGAATGGTAACTACTCCATTAATGGTTATGGTCTGGCATCGCAGTTTTATTTTGGCCTGCCACTGCGTGAACTGAATATTTCCCAGCAAGCATTTCTGGTGGGTTTAGTCCAAGGTCCAAGCCTATATAATCCATGGCGCAATCCTGAAAGTGCGAAAAAACGTCGTGATATCGTTCTGAATAATATGCTGGTGATGGGCTATCTGACTCAGGAACAATATGAAAAAGAAACCGCACGTCCGTTAAATGTCATTTCCAAACCGACTTTAGGCCCTGCCCGCTTCCCGGATTTTCTGGATATCGTACGTCGTCAATTACGCACAGATTATCAGGAAACCGATCTGACCAATCAGGGTCTGCGAATTTTCACCACTTTAGATCCTTTAGCCCAAACCAGAATTCAGGACAGCTTTAAAGAGACGGTGGCGCGTTTAAGTAAATCCAATCCAGGTCGCCTGAAAGATTTACAGGGCGCAGTATTGGTATCGCATCCGGAAAATGGTGAGCTGGTGGCCGCGGTGGGTTCGACTCAAGATTTTACCGGCTTTAACCGTGCAGTCGATGCCAAGCGTCAAGTCGGTTCCCTGCTAAAACCGGTGATCTACCTGAGTGCCCTGGAATCGAACCGTTATCACTGGGCAAGCCCAATTGAAGACAGTGAAATCAGCATCAAGAGTGATGGCAAAACCTGGACGCCGAAAAACTATAGTGGTCGCGGACATGGTGTCATTCCAATGTCACAAGCCTTATCGCAATCTTATAACCTGTCCACTGTGCGTTTAGCACAAGAATTTGGTCTGTCCACCTTTATTAATCATCTGAAAAAATTTGGTGTGACCTCAGATATTCCATCTTATCCATCGATTTACTTGGGTGCGGTAGATATGTCCCCGATGGAAGTGATGAATATTTACGGCAACTTTGCTACAGGCGGCTTTAAATACCCAACCAAAGCCATCCGCTCTGTGGTGGATGCCAACGGCCGCTCTCTGGATCGTTATAGCCTGAGTGTACAACCGACCATTGATCCAGCTTCTGCTTATGCCCTGAATTATGGCTTACAACAGGTCATGTCGAATGGTACAGGTCGTGCAGCCTATAACAGCTTACCACGCAGTCTGAATCTTGCTGGTAAGTCCGGTACTACGAATGACAGCCGTGACTCATGGTTTGCCGGATACTCAGGTAATTATATGACCGTGGTTTGGCTCGGTCTGGATGACAACAAAGTCACTGGCTTAACCGGTTCTTCAGGTGCCCTGCCCGTTTGGACCAATGTCATGAAACAGTTGCGCCAGAAACCGGTGAATCTGCCACAGCCGAATGAAATCGAATGGCATTGGCTGGATCGTTATACTGGTTTATTGTCTGCACAAGGCTGTGAAGGCGCCATGTATATCCCGATTTCGCGTCATGCCCTGCCAAATCAGGCGACTGCCTGCGGCATCTCGCACTATGCGACGGAACCTTATGATATTGATTCAGAACCTGCGCCATCTGATGCTGAACAGGATGATATGAGTCGCTACATACAAGAAAGTGAAACAGAAATAGAACGCGATCTTGAGAGCGAAACCCGTATTATCGCCAGTGGAAGTTATAGCCATTAATTGAGTTTATGTTTATGTTTATGTTAAGAAAAATCCTCCCTGGTTTGCTCATCCTCAGTCTGGTGGGCTGCCAAAGTATCTCTGAGCCAGAAAAGCCAGTTAGCCCTGCCAAGCCTGCGACGGAAAAACCTAAGGCAAAAACACCAGACGGCGTTGTGATTACGCCTTATGACCGTCCTGACATCAAACGTCAGAAAATTGTCATTCCTGAACAGAAGCCGAAAAGCCAAAAGTTTGATGATGGACGTAATCTGCCGGCCTTCAAGAGTCTGATGCAGCAAACCCAGCAGGCCTATACCAAGCAGCAATTTGCTCAAGCTGAAGCTGCTGCAACTCAGGCACAGCGACTGGCCCCTCACGCACCAGAAACCTATTTATACTTGGGCATGATCGCCAACCGTAAAAATCAGCCAGCAAGCGCCGATGCTTTTGCCTTACGTGGCCTGAGTTATGCACAATCTAGTGTCATGAAAAAGCAGCTTTGGCAAGTGCGCCTTAAATCTGCTCAGTTGCGGAAAAATGCCAAAGCGATTCAGCAAGCTCAACAGGCACTGAAAAAGCTTTAAGATAATTTTCTATAGAAACTGACTTACCAATAGAAAGTTTATTTTCTAAATAAAGTGTTTAAATATAGCGAATGCCGGCAATGCCATAAGCATGCTGGCTTTTTGCATAATCGAGTTCTTCAGCTTTCATTCCGCCCAAAGCAAAAACCGGAATCTGTACCTGCTCTGCCATTTGCTTGAATTGCTCCCAGCCTAGCGCAGGTGTGTCCGGATGCGTTGCGGTCGCTAGTACCGGACTCAGTAAAGCCGCTTCACAGCCGATCTGTTCTGCATGCATTAAAGCGGTCAGGTCATGACAAGCCGCTAGATAACGATAGCCAGATTTCAATTCACTTTGTTTCAAGTTCATCAGTTGATTCTGTTTTAGATGAATCGTGCAAATCGTCTGCTGCTGCAATTCATTCAGTTGTGACCAAAGCTGCTGATTAATGATTAACTTGGAGAGTTGATCTACCGGATATTGCTGTAATTGCATGATCCATTCAGGCGTTGCTTCCACGCGCCAATACAACATTTGATCTGTATCCAGACTTGATAAAATATCCAGATCTTCAGCTATCTTGATGCGCTGCGGCCATTGCAGCTTTTGGATCATGGACTGATTGGCTTTCGGAAAATTCAGCTGTCCAAGTTCTTCCCGACTGTACCAGCGCCAGGGCTGTTTGATTTCAGCCAGTTGAGCAGGCTGTACTGAAGCATGGAAAATATGCAAATTGACAATGAGATCTTCATATTCATGGGAGATAAAATCAGAGGCATGCCAGCATTCGATATCAACGCCGACCTCTTCCATCACTTCGCGGCGACATGCCTCGACTGGTAATTCGCCCTGTTCAACTTTTCCGCCTGGAAATTCATATTTATTGCCCTGATGCTGCTTGGCCTCACGCCAGCCGACGAGAACCTGATTTTGATAAAATAAAAGCGCAATTGCGACATGAATCGTAGCTTTAGTCATGATGTACAGAACCGTTAAAGTTTTACAGATTGTAAGCAAATTAGAGTTTTTTATAAATTGCTCAATATTTCGTTGACAGATCTATTCGATAATGATTATCATTTAAATCAATCCAAAACACACCACGGAGTCGACGGAATGAACGCCCCATTTAGCCTATTCACCCGTAACAATGATACTCACCATGCCTTGCCAATGCTGCACTCCAACAATCTGTTTGCACTGGGTCGTGAAATCCGGATCATGCATGCCGGCGAAGAATACCGCTTGCGTCTGACCCGCAATAACCGTCTTATTCTGACCAAATAATTAAATCAGTTCTAATAATAACAAACGTGGGAAGCAGCAGTATGAATCAGCGCATACTGCTTTTTAATCTTCTAATCATGAGATTTTGCCATCAGGCTCAAAACTCAATGACACTTTAAGTCCACCCAAGTCCGACGGCGCATAGTCAATTTTAGCTGCATGCAGTGCCATAATTTTCTGGCAAATGGACAGACCTAGACCTGAACCCTGAGTTCGCGTACCCAAAGCCCGATAAAAACGTTCACCTAAACGTTCCAGTACCTCATCAGCAATCCCCTCTCCTGAGTTTTCAATCAGTAACTGTATCTGATGCTGCTCAATAACTGTTCGGATCTCGACCTGTCCCTGTTGCGGCGTATAACGGATCGCATTGTCGACCAGATTGCGAATACAACTAAAAATCAGTTCTGGATTCGCTTCGATCACAGCATCCTCAAGTTTTAGATTCCAATGAATGTCTTTTTCTTCTGCAAAAGGCTGCAAGGCCTGCAAAGCCTCCTGAACCAGATTCTTAAGATTAATCGTTTGCGTTGCTAATTGCCCTGTTCGCTCCGGATCGAGTCGTGCCAGTAAAAGTAAATTTTCCAGTACCTGCGTGCCGCGGTTGACATCATTTTGGATCAACTGTAATGCCTGAGGGAGCTGTGCATCATCTTGATATTTGCGTTTTAAAACCTGTAGACGCATTTGAATCGCAGACAGTGGCGAACGCAGCTCATGTGAAGCATCTGCAGTAAAACGCTGTTCAGCAGCCAGTGATTTCTCCAGCCGGCCGAGCATGGCATTCAGCTGACGAATGATCGGTTGCAGTTCAGTGATTTCAGGGTCAGGTGTTTTAATAGGACTCAGATCCTGAGCAGTCTTGGAACCAATGGCACGCGAAATCTTGTTTAATGGCCGTAACTGGCGTTTGACCGAGACCCTTAGAATCAGCCATTGCACTAGCCATAAAGTGAATAAGATCCCGGCAAAGCCCAAAGTAGTTTGCCAGAGTTCATCGAAACGTACTGAAAGTGGCTGTACGATTTTGACCTGAAGGTCGTCATCTTCCGCAGTCAGTATCCGGATAAAACGACCATTCTCATAAGCAAACTGGAAGCCGTTGTTCCGTGCTTTTGGAATGGTATTAATTAATTCATCATCAATCGAAGTTGTCAGTACCTGTTGATCCAGCAACAAGGCATACTGGATATCAAACTGTTCACTGAGTTCATCGACTTGGGCGTCTTTGGCCTGGGTAACATCGCCAAGCAGTAACTCAGAAATTTGCTCCATTAATTCATCATGCAACTGACTGGCCTGATAACTGGAAATTCCCAATAACAGCAGCCAGGCCAATACTCCAGCCAAGATGGAACTAAACAGTGCATGTTTGATCAGCCGGGTTTGCAGGGAAATAGCAGCCGACATGGGGTTAAGCCTCAGCCTTATGCATACGATAGCCCAAGCCACGAATGGTCTTGATCATCTGGCTGCCAATTTTTTTACGCAGCTGATAGATAAATACTTCAATGGCATTACTTTCAATTTCATCGCCCCAGGCGTACAGCGATTCTTCCAGCTGTTCACGGGTGACAATATGTTCAGGCTGCTGCATCAGCTTGTATAGAATTTGAAATTCCTTCGCAGTCAGATTCACAGCTTGACCTTCTTTAGTTAGGGTCTTGGCTTGAGTGTCCAGACTGAGATCCTGCCATTGCAGGATATGATTCGGTGTTTGCTGTTTCTGTCTGAGTTGGGCACGAACTCGGGCCGAAAGTTCTTCCAGACTAAAAGGTTTGACCAGATAATCATTCGCGCCTAAATCCAGACCTTCAACCCGGTCATCAATACTGTCTTTGGCCGTAATAAAAATCACCGGCGTATCTTGATGTTGGCTGCGCAAAATTTTCAGAATGTCATCTCCAGTGGCATTCGGCAGGCCACGATCCAGCAGAATACAGTCATATTTATGCTGCTCAATCGCTAGGATCGCATGATCACCACGCTCTACCCGATCAATCACATAACCGTCCATTTCCAGCCAAGTCTGGATACTGTCTGCCTGAGACTGATCATCTTCCGCCAAAAGAATACGCATATTCTGCTCCGTTTGCTTCCTTGTTCTATCTTGCCTTGAAAAAGTTCCAGACTCAAAAAAACCACATGCTTTTTGGTAACTTGCATGTGGTTTTTTGTCGCTGTGTTCAAATTGATTTCAGCAAATCAGGCGATATTAGAAACGAACCTGATCAACCTCAATTTCAACACGTTTTGCCGGTTTATAATCAATGTCGATTTCACCTGTGATGATTACCGGTGTTTTGGCTGAAATCGGTTTGCCTTGCCAAAGTTCATCATCAATCTCAACAGTAATAGTTCCTGTGCTGTCTCGGAACTGGTATTTTTCATCACCGACCGCTTTCACGACATAACCTTTAAGCTGAACCTTACTGTCATCTTTCATGGCCAGTGCCTGTTTGACTGTGGTCGATTTAGCAAAAGCAGCCTGATTCACAGCAGTGTCGCTACTTGCTATCGTAGCCGTCGCGATAGAACCCATCAATGCAGCTGCCAAAACCGTATTTATCATCATTTTCATCGCAGTTACCTCTTTAAAGTCTTGCCTTGTTTCGATGATGCTATTAAAACAGCCGAAGATGAATTGAATCTTAAGATTGCTTCATTTTTAAAGTTAATTTAAGGGCACCACTCTCAGGACTTCCTCAAGCGTGGTCACACCTTCCAGAATCTTACGCGCCCCGGCAATTCTGAGCGGCTCTACCCCTTCTTTTTTAGCCTGCTGACGCAGCTGGTTCAGATTAGCATCGGCACCAATCAGCTGTTTAGTGGTCAGACTCAGTGGCATAAACTCATAAATCCCAATACGGCCTTTATAGCCGGTATGCCGGCATTCTTCGCAGCCCACCGCCTTAAAGACAAATTCCGGTCGCGGCAAAGGATAATCGGCTGCCAGATGCTGCCATTCCTGTTCATTCAGGAAGCTTTCCTGCTTGCAATGCGGGCAGAGTTTACGCACCAGACGTTGAGCCAGAACACCCAAGATGGTTGCTGCTGTCAAAAATGGCTGTACGCCCAGATCATGCAGACGGGTCAGACTCGACGGCGCATCATTGGTATGTAAAGTTGAGAGAACCAGATGACCAGTCAATGCTGCCTGAATCGCCATATTGGCAGTATCCTGATCACGAATTTCCCCGACCATGATAATGTCCGGGTCCTGACGCATTAGTGCGCGCACGCCGTCAGCAAAACCGAGATCAATACCATTATTGACCTGCATCTGGTTAAAGCTAGGTTCCAGCATCTCGATCGGGTCTTCAATGGTACAGACGTTGACCTGTTCAGTCGCCAGCTGCTTCAAGGTTGAATAAAGCGTAGTAGTTTTACCGGAACCCGTTGGGCCTGTCACCAGAATAATGCCATGACTATGACTGGTCAGATTGTTCCAGTCATTCAGCAGATGACCTTCAAAGCCAAGTTGCTGAAAATTTCTCACCAGTACTTCCGGATCGAAAATACGCATTACCAGTTTTTCACCAAAGGCGGTCGGCAAGGTCGACAGACGCAGTTCAGTTTCCTGTCCTTTCGGCGTCCGGGTTTTCAGTCGACCATCCTGTGGTTTACGTTTTTCCGCCACATTCATCCGGCCCAAAATCTTGATCCGGGAAATGACGGCGGTCAATGTATTGGCCGGCATGTTGTAAATCGTATGCAGTACGCCATCAATCCTGAAACGGATCTTGCCCGTATCTTTACGCGGTTCCATATGAATATCACTGGCACCTTGTTCAAAGGCAAATTGCAGCACCCAGTCCACCAGTTTGACAATATGCTGGTCATTGGCATCCGGATTCTGTGAATCACCCAATTGTAATAAGGCTTCTACACCTTTATTTTCTCGGTCATAAGCAGACGATTTTTGTGAACCACTGACTGCGCGACTGACCTGATAATATTCAGTAATATAACGTTGTAACTGTTCCGGATTGAGTAATACCCGTTGTATTTTTTTCGGGGAAATATTTTGCTCAAGATTCGACACCCATTCGGTTTTATAAGGCTGATCCGTAGCGATCAGAACTTTGTCTGCCTGTATTTCTACTGCCAGAATACGGTTGCGCAGTGCATATTCCTGCGACATGACATGGGTCAATGCCTGTACATCAGCTTTGAGCGGATCAATGATATAGAACATCAATCCGGTTTTTTCTGCCAGCCACTGACATAAACGGTTCAGGGTCAACGTCGTTTGAGGATGGGACTGATCGACCAGATTAAAGTTGGCAATCCACTGTAAAGGGTGCCATTTTAATTGTTCACGTTGCCGATGAGTGGTCTGTACCAGCATCCGGTCGCGTTCACTGATTTTACCGTCTTTAAAGAGTTGGTCTAGACACCATGCCGTATCAATTTCAAAGTCAAATTTCATTATTATCAGTCCCCAAACTTGCCTCCACTATAACAAGTTTTTGCAGTTTTTCGCATGCTCCCGACCTATCGAATGTACGTTTCTATTTCAATCTCAAAAAGAAAGTAAAGAATGGATTTGATCACTACTGCAACATTTTTGATCTATGCAAACCTGATCTCATCACATATATTTTTAAATAATCAACTCTTAGCTTGCTGAGGTCACAGATGGATTTGACTGCGGTTCCCCTGCATGCGCATTCTTTTCATGAACTGCTCACGATACTCACCTCGGCATTGGGCTGCGGCCTATTGATTGGTCTGGAGCGGGAACGACATAAACAACGTGAGCAGCAACCGAGTTTTGCCGGCTTACGTTCCTTTGCAATCTGTGCTTTATTGGGTGCACTGTGTTTCCTGTTTGGAATCGTGATTGCTGTAATAGGTGCTTTGATCGTGGGTGGTATGGTCATTTTATCCATCAAAAATCAGCCAGATGACCCGGGCATTACCACAGAGCTTGCATTTGTGATGACCTATTTTATTGGCGCCATGTGTTTGTGGAATATTCCTCTGGCAGCCGGTCTTTCTGTGCTCTTAACCGGTATTTTGATGGCCAAACATACCATGCACAACATTGCCGGAAAATGGATTAAAGAAGCCGAATTTAGGGATGGACTATTATTACTGGCCTTAATTTTGATTGGTCTGCCGCTGACCCCTGACCGGCCTTTTTGGGGCGAAGTGCTTAACCCTTATCTTATTTTAAAATTACTGACCTTAATTTTAGTGGTACAAGCTTTGGCGCATATTGCGAAACGCTTTTTCTCGACTAAAAATGCCCTGATGCTGTCCTCCATCGCTTCCGGTTTTGTTTCCAGTACAGCCACCATCGCACAGTTGGGCTTACAGGTCCGTAAAGGTGAAATGGATGCACGATCGAATGCCGGCGCCGCACTGATGTCCTGTATCTCGACTATTGTGTTGCTATTGATTGTGATCGGGGGCGTATCCTGGAGCTGGCTTAAAATCCTGCTCTTGCCCTCTTTAGTTGCCGTAATCCTTCTGGCAGCCTGTGCATTTTTATTATTGCGCAAGGCAAAACCTGCGCCGAGCATGGAATCGTCAGACAGCCAGATGTTCAGCTTAAAAGAAGCTGTGATTATTGCAGTCACATTAACATTGATTCAGGCTGGAGTTTACGGACTGGAGGTCTGGCTCGGGGATGCCGGCTTACTGGCCGGGACCTTGCTCGCCTCTTTATTCGAGATTCATGCCGCGATGGCCAGTGTCGTCGTTCAAGGCGATCCTTCAAATATGCGTCTGATTTATGCCCTGCTTTTAGGTCTGGGTGCTCATGCCCTGGCCAAGTCAGCCAATGCAGCTTTGACCGGTGGCTGGAAGTTTGTCCTTTATTTTGCGCCTGTGCAGATTTTGCATATGGCAGTGTTGATTGGGGTTTTGTGGTGGAACCTATAATCTAGGAAGGAATATGCTGGATAGCAACAATTAGCACTTGCTGAGCATGAATTTTGAAATGGATATCAACATTTGCAAACTTCATCCCATATACCCGTTCTTCATCTTCCTGATATGCAGGTCTTGGATCTAAAGATAAGACAGCTTCCAGTTCCTGAATAGTCTGCACAGAAATTTTTCCATTTCCTAGTAATTGTTGCTTTTGCTGCTCCGCTTCATCGCTCCAAATGACGGTTTTACGTGGTGGTTCATCCTGTGCATAACCGCTTTGTGCTTCAATGATGGCATCCGAATATTGAATATAAGGTTTGATATCGAAAATCGGCGTGCCATCCAGCAAATCACTCCCTGTCACATACACCCGAACATGCTTGCCCACCTTTTTCACTTCTTGGAGTTTGACCACAGATAAACCTATCGGTGATGGACGATACATGCTGCGCGTAGCAAACACGCCTATTTTCTTGTTACCGCCCAAACGCGGTGGACGCACTTGTGGACGAAACTGGCTGTTGTGCTGGTTTTTATTGTCATGAAATTGCCAGACCAGCCAAAGATGACTGAATTCTTCAATTCCCTCAAAGGCGAGCAGGTCATTATAAGGTCCGACCATTTCGATATAGCTTTCGACCTGAACCAGATTCGGCTGACGAGGAATACCAAATTTTTCTTTATAGGGAGAACGCATATAACCAATAATCGGCAGCGCAAGTTCAGTCATCATCACTTTTTTTGATAAGCTCAATTAAATATATTCAGTTTATCGAGAATGAATTTAGATTAGAATAGCAAGCTGTTCTAATTTGATAATTTATTGAGACCTTTAATGGCTGCTTTTAACGTCGAAAAGATTACTCACGTCCACCACTGGAATGATACTTTATTCTCTTTTAAAACGACTCGTGACACTGCTTTGCGTTTTAAAAACGGTCAGTTTGTAATGATCGGCCTTGAAGTCAATGGCAAGCCGTTAATGCGCGCATATTCAATTGCAAGCGCCAACTACGAAGAAGAGTTAGAGTTTTTCTCAATTAAAGTGCCGGATGGTCCACTGACTTCGATTTTACAGAAAGTCAAAGTCGGCGATGACATTTTGGTGTCTAAAAAGCCAACAGGTACACTGGTACTTGATGACTTAAACCCAGGTAAGAATTTGTATCTGCTTTCTTCTGGTACTGGTCTTGCACCGTTCCTGTCGACTATTCGCGATCCAGAAACTTACGAGCGTTTTGAAAAAATCATCGTGGTTCACGGTACCCGTTTCATTTCAGAACTGGCTTATCAAGATTTGATCCTGAATGAAGTGCCGAATCATGAATTCTTCTCTGAACTCGGCGCGAAAGAAAAATTGGTATATTACCCAACCGTAACCCGTGAAGAATATCCAAATCAAGGTCGTGTAACCACTGCGATTGAAACCGGCGAACTGTTTGAAAAAATCGGTCTGCCACGTTTCAACCCGGAAACTGACCGTGCCATGTTATGTGGTAGCCCGGCATTCCTAGATGACGTTGCTGCGCTTCTTGACCAACACGGTCTGAAAGAATCTCCAAAAATGGGCGTTCTAGGTGACTACGTGATTGAACGTGCATTCGTAGAAAAATAAGATTTGCTAAACTAAAAAACCGGACTTTTAAGTCCGGTTTTTTATTGGAACCATCACTAAATAATTAACGATCGCGACCTTCCTGGTTTGCAGAACCTGAACAGCCTGCGCCACCTGCAATGATGAAACCCGTTTGCGCTTTACATGAACCAATCATACGGCCATGAGAGTCAAATGTAGTTACTGACGATGCACAGCCCGTCAATACAACAGTCGCTACAAGTGCAATAAGTGCTGATAATTTCATGATATTCCCCTTTATTATTTACGGTTTTAAATTAATCTGATTTTGACTTGGTGGCGTTGGTAACAGGCCTGTATTCGCATCTGGCGTATTGTAATTCACACCTAAGGCATCGCCTGAACCACTACAATGTGCACTTGCGGTCGAAAGTAGGCCACGCGTCGCCATACATGAACCGATGATTTTTCCTGTTGCATCATAAGTCACGACTTTGGAACTACAAGCGGCTAGCCCCGATATTGCCAATATTGAAAAAATTTTAATTAAATTCACATTAACCCTCGCACGATGCAAAAAACTAAATTATTAAAATTTATGTATATTTTCTGAATTTCGCCAGAGATTCTAATTTAATTTGTTTATTTGTAAAGCTTTATTTTTCAAATATTATAAAAATGGAAATAAATAAAAAGCTGCCCTGCAGGACAGCTTTAAATATAAAAATTAGCTGGATTTATGTTTAAGTGATCTTTCTTCCAGAGACTGCTTAATCACTTGATAACCTGATGTGATGCCGAGTGTAGCGATAATTACAGCCACAATAACATCCGGCCAAAGACTGCCTGTACCAAATACGCCTACGGCTGCCAAAATGACCGCAAAGTTGCCAATTGCATCATTGCGACTACAGAGCCAGACCGACCGCATATTGGAATCACCTTCACGAAAAGCATAAAGAATTGCTGCTGTAAATACATTCGCTACTAAGGCCAGTACACCAATCAGGCCCATTGTCAGTGCTTCAGGTGGAATGCCTTGCAGATAGGCGTAAATCACTTTGCCAATCACTACCAGACCAAACAATGCCATGGTCATTCCCTTTACCAAAGCGACTGTTGCCCGCCAATACAGACTCGCACCAAGTACAGCCAAAGAAATCCCGTAATTGACGGCATCACCAAAGAAATCTAGCGCGTCTGCCCACAAGGCTGATGAATGTGCATATGCACCACCGATCAGCTCCACTACAAATAAAGTGAAGTTTACCAGCAAGGCAATCCATAGCGCTGCTCTAAATTTGCTGTTGGGCTTGATGGGTGCCGGTTCAGGACTACAACTACAGGCCATATAACTCCCCCGATGATTTTTTATCTAAAATACGATAAATTGATTAGAAACTATGGACTAACTCCAAGGTCAAGCATGAGGACGATATGTCAGTTTATTTGATTTCAGAAATGGCCAAAAAGACTGGTCTAAGCACCGATACCTTACGTTTTTATGAGAAAAAAGGCTTTATTCAGCCGAATTTTCGAGCAAGTAATCAGTATCGTTATTATGGTGAAGACGCATTAAAAAGACTGCTTTTTATCAAGCGTTGTCGGGCCTTGGACATGTCGTTAAAAGAGATTGAAACCCTGATTCAACTTGAACAAAATCCTGAGCAGGAGTGCTATGCCGTCAACCAGCTGATTGATCAACATCTTTCGGATATTTCAAATAAAATTAAAGAATTACAGATATTTGAACAGCAACTGATCACACTGAGAGAAAGTTGCAATACCCCGACCACCATTGATCATTGCCAGATTTTAAAAACGCTTGAAAACCCTGAAAATGATTGAATGTTGAAGACATTTTATGGAGGATTCTCTACTTAAAATAAAACTTTGTTTTACCTCAAAATGGCGTATTTCCGAGTGATTTACTAGGTTGAATCCAAATTCCAGATGATTAGAATAAAACCGTACTTTTTATATGTCTTTCGATTTGATCATGAGCATTACCACTGTTACCGAACTTCTCTCACCTGCTGGCTCACTGAAAAATATGCGCTATGCCTTTGCTTATGGTGCAGATGCAGTCTATGCCGGTCAGCCGCGTTATAGCTTGCGGGTTCGGAATAATGAATTTGACCATGACAATCTCGCCATTGGCATTAAAGAAGCACATGAACTCGGCAAAAAGTTCTATGTGGTGGTCAATATCCAGCCACATAACTCCAAGCTGAAAAATTTTATTCGTGATTTAGCGCCTGTAGTGGCGATGCAGCCAGATGCGTTGATCATGTCCGATCCAGGTCTGATCATGCTGGTGCGTGAACATTTTCCAGAGATGGATATTCACTTGTCTGTTCAGGCCAATGCCGTGAACTGGGCAACCGTGAAATTCTGGAAAAATATGGGCCTGACCCGCGTGATTCTGTCACGTGAATTGTCGATTGAAGAAATTGCAGAAATCAAACAGCAAGTGCCCGATATGGAGATTGAAGTCTTTGTTCATGGTGCACTGTGCATGGCCTATTCTGGCCGTTGCATGCTGTCAGGCTATATGAACAAACGTGATGCCAATCAGGGTGCCTGCACCAATGCCTGCCGCTGGGAATATAAAGTGCTGGATGCTAAGGAAGATGAAACCGGTGATGTGATTCCAGTGAAAAATCTGGATTCAGGCTGCTGCTCCAAAGATGCCGACGAACAACACATGCAAGAACAACATCAGTTTGATGAGCCTGTGTTATTGCAGCGGAATGATGAAGATATGTTTGCCGCAGAAGAAGATGAACACGGCACTTATTTTATGAACTCGAAAGATCTGCGTGCAGTCCAGCATGTAGAGCGCTTAACTAAAGTGGGTGTGCATTCACTGAAAATCGAAGGCCGTACCAAGTCTTATTTCTATTGCGCCCGTACTGCTCAAATTTACCGTAAAGCGATTGATGATGCGCTTGCGGGTAAACCTTTTGATCCGTCACTGATGACACAATTGGAAGGCTTAGCGAATCGTGGTTATACCGAAGGTTTTCTACGCCGCCATGTGCATAGTGAATATCAGAATTATGAACATGGTTCTTCCAGTTTTGATCATCAAATTTTCTGTGGTGAAGTACTGGAGCGCAATGGAGATTACATCAAGATCGATGTGAAAAACCGTTTTATCGTCGGTGACTCACTCGAACTGATGACGACTAAAGGCAATATCACTTTCAATTTAACCGAAATGAAAGACAAAAAAGGTAATCTGATCGAAGACGCCAAAGGTTCAGGTCATATCGTTGAGATTCCAGTTCCGGCAGATGTTGATATGCAATATGCCCTGCTGATTCGTAATCTGCCAAGCTCGACTATGGATATTTCGGCATCTTCACTGGCTTATCAAGCGAGTTAAATATGGCACTACTAATTACCGACAAATGCATCAATTGCGATATGTGTTTACCGGAATGCCCAAATGACGCGATTTATGAGGGTGCGAAAGTTTATGAAATTGATGTGAACCGTTGTACAGAATGCGTCGGTTTTTATGAGCATCAGACCTGTGTAGATGTCTGTCCGATTGAATGCATTGTTCCACATCCGGAGTATCGGGAAACACAAGAACAATTACTGGAAAAATTTAAGGGTTTGAACTTATTTAAATCTTAAAAATGAAGCGATGGAATAAACATTGCTTTATATAAAAACAACCTTGGGGAAAGTATAAAAATAAGGGTTAAAAACAAAAACTGTGCAGAGGAAAGGAACAGCTGAAAGTGCGTGGGGACACTTTTGGCTGTTCCAATAATAAATATAAAAAAAGGAACTCGGGTGTTAGCGTCCTGAGTTCCTATAAAGCGATAATAATGTATTTATAAGATATAGCACCTCGGTTTTGGGGAACCCAGGTGCTATTTTTTTATTGTCCTGAACGGATGATGTAATCAAAAGCAGACAGTGATGCCTTGGCACCTTCACCGGTGGCAATGATGATCTGCTTGTAAGGCACTGTGGTACAGTCACCTGCTGCAAATACACCTTTCACATTGGTTTCGTTGCGGTCGTTAATCACAATCTCGCCACGGTTGGTCAGCTCAACTTGGGTTTCTTTCAGGAAGTCCGTATTTGGCAACAAACCGATTTGCACGAAGATCCCCGCCAGCTCAACCACATGCTCTTCATCGGTGGCACGGTCTTTATATTTCAGGCCGGTCACCTGTGAGCCATCACCGATCACTTCAGTCGAAAGCGCATTCTTGATCACCGTCGTATTCGGCAAGCTGTTGAGTTTGTCTTGCAGCACCTGATCCGCACGCAGCTTGGTATCAAACTCAACAAGCGTTACATGCTCAACAATCCCTGCCAGATCAATCGCTGCTTCTACACCTGAGTTACCTCCACCAATCACGGCTACACGCTTACCTTTGAACAGTGGGCCATCACAGTGTGGGCAATACGCCACACCACGGGTTTTGTATTCCTGCTCACCTGGAACGTTCATTTCTCTCCAGCGTGCACCGGTCGACAGAATTACGGTTTTAGATTCCAGTTTGGCACCATTCTCTAAGGTCACTTCCACCAGACCATTGGCTGTTTCATCTGCACCTTTGATGTCAGATACACGTTGCAGGTTCATGATGTCGACCCCGTATTCACGCACGTGGGCTTCCATCTCGGCAGCAAACTTCGGACCTTGAGTTTTCTGTACAGACGTAAAGTTTTCAATGTCCATGGTATCCATGACCTGACCGCCCATGCGTTCAGCCACGATCCCGGTTTTAATGCCTTTACGCGCTGCATAGATGGCAGAAGTATTGCCTGCAGGGCCGCCACCAATCACCAGGACATCAAAGGCGTCTTTGGCATTCAGCTTTTCCGCATCTTTGGCAGCGGCATTGCTATCCAGCTTGGCAATGATTTCTTCCAGTGTCATACGACCCTGACCGATATGCTGGTTGTCCTGGAATACCATCGGCACCGCCATGATCTTGCGTTCTTCCACTTCTTCCTGGAAGAAAGCACCATCAATCATGGTCGCTGTAGTGCCCGGGTTATAGATGGCGATCAGGTTGAGTGCCTGAACCACATCCGGACAGTTATGGCAACTTAATGATACGAACACGTCAAAGTTAGATTGAACACCCAGGCTCTTGATATTCGCCAGCACTTCATCAGAGACTTTCGGTGCATAACCTGAAGTTTGCAGCAATGCCAGAATCAGCGAAGTGAACTCATGGCCCATTGGCAAGCCTGCAAAGAATACACGTGGTTCTTCACCAGCTTTAGCAATACCAAAGCTTGGCGCACGTGCATTGTTCCCGTCAAAGCGTGCAGTCACCAGGTCAGACAGTGCAGCCACTTCGGACACCAATTCCTGGATTTTGGCTGATTTGTCAGAGCCATCTAAAGTCGCGACCAGTTCAATCGGGCCTTCTAGGCGTTCTAATAGGGTTTTAAGTTGAGCTGAAGTATTTTGGTCTAACATTGCTAACGTCTCCAAAGGAGTAAATGTTTATTTGATAAGAGGATATTAAATGAATTGAAAAAATAGGTAAAACAGTTTGTTTTTATTTTATTGATCGATATTTTAGATCGTTAAGCTAATCCTAGTTTTTTTCTGCCTTATTTAAATTTTTGAGCTGTGTTAAGCAAGTTAAATAGGTTGTCTTAAAAATAGCGTTGAAATTTCATCAAAAAATGCTCCCTATTCAGGAGCATTTTGGGAAATTAATGAATCCGCTGTTCGATACGGAGTGATCGACCCTTGATTGAGTTGGCCAAGAAAAACAAGATTAGGCTAAGTAGTGCCGATAAAATAGCAACACCAATAATAACCAGATTCGTGATCTGGCTCAATTGATCCGCCTGTTGCACCTGTGTATTTACACTCTTGGCTGCTGGTGTCATGGCTTGACCATAGACCTGTTGCTGCATGGTCCAGATTTGTTCAGGCTTGAAACCATATTGTTCAAATTTAGGATCCTGTTTTTCTGCTTCAACCAAGTTTAAAACATAAGGTTTTGCGGCAGATAAATCTTGAGGCTTATGCAGCAATGCCGTTTGCGCCAATAAATAAGATTTCACCGGTGCTGCAATCTCTGAATCAGCCAGGTAACGGGCGATTTCACTATCATTGATATTACTATCGTAATACACCACTTGCTGATAAGCATCATCCCGATCATTGCGCAGATCATGCTGCCAGTAAGTTAAGCCTGACCAAATTACGATAAAAGCAATCAGCCAGGCGACAAATTTCAGCACAAAAGACTGAAAGCGCACATAAAAGAAACGCAACTTTTTCAGTAAGCCAATCACAAAAAATGCACCGATGAAAGAGGCAAAAATTTTAATAATCAGCCAGCCAAACCAGCTCAGCAAACTAAAAAAATAATCTGGACTATCACCAATGCTGGCCAGTGTGGCATCTACACTGACCGGCAAATGCAACTGCTGTACTTGAGTACTCAGGCCAAAAAAGCCATAGACCAGTTCCTGCTGGAAAAATAGGCTGATCAATGAGGCTATAAATACGGTAGAAGTAGTCAAACCCAATAGCATCAAATTGCGTTGACGTTTCTTGAGTGCAACTACCCCCTGCTTGATGTCCTGAGGCTTAACGGCGTATTCATCTAAGGGCGGCAATCTCTACTCCTTCTTACAGATTTTGGCCCTACCTGATTTAGTTGGGCTTGGATCCACTGGTACTTGATTCAATCACCAAATGATTCAGATTATCCTGCAAAGCTTTCAAACGCACGGTTGCTTCTGTGCGTTTTTGTACACCTTCTTTCTGAATCTGAATCACATCATTTACAGTTTTAATGAGGGTGTTTTGCACATGTTCAAGCGTTTCAATGTCGATCACCGAGCGTTGATTGGCTTTAGCCGTATCAACCGAGTTCTGATGTAACAGGTCAGCATTACGGCGCAGCAGCTCGTTGGTAGCATCATCAATGGTATTGGCCAGCTGTACACTGTTCTTCTGTTCACTCAACGAAATCGCCAGACTGATCTGGTTTTTCCACGCCGGTAAAGTAATGTTTTTGATCGCATAGAACTTGTCGACCAACATCAGGTTATTCGACTGGATAATCCGGATCATTGGCAAGGTCTGCATCGCAGATTGCTGCAATACCTGTAAATCACTGACACGTTTTTCCAGATTATTGGCCAGATGGTTCAGGTCATAAATTTTCTGGGTGGTGCTCTGATCTTGCGGCAAGGCGGTTAAAGTGGAAATTTCCTGCTGCAGCTCCTGTTCGCGTAAACGGCCTGCGGCGATATGTACCCCGAGCTGTTTATATTCATCCTGTACCCCGTCAAACATTTTATCCAGGGTATCAACACGTGCTTTCAAACCGGATTGCGAGGTTTCAATCTCTTTCACCAGTACATCTAGCTGCTCTTTAGTGGTATTGAAATGCGCATCAAAGTTATCTTTCGCACCTTTGAATTTGCTAATGATATTGCCAAAAAAACCCGAACTTTTCTTTTTATTGAGAATACTGCTGGTATTCAGCTGCTGAGCCACCTGTACCACCTGATTCAGCTTCTGTCCTGTCGCATCCAGATCTCTATTTTGCACCAGATTCAGTAATTCATCGGTATAGGTCGAAGTTTTGGTCGCAATATTTTTGCCATATTCAGCCACGCTGTTATGACTCATGTTCTGCAACTCTTTACGTGCAGCCAGCACCTCCTGAAAGTCAGCAGACTGTAAACCCAGTTCTTTCAGGTCCATTTGCTGGAATTTTTGTTCGACCAGTTCATTCGAGCTTTCAACAGGTAAATTTACTAAATCAGACTTGGTCATAGTTCACCTTATATTGTTATGTTTTCGAGGGTTTCTCGAGGGATTTTTTTAACGTTTTAATCAGACTCTCACGGCTATTATCAAGTTTTTCCAGATCACTTGTCGAGTGTTTCGTCTGGCTTTGTTTGACATGATATTGCCAGGCCGGAATCAAGACCTGCTGTGCTTCCTTAAAGCGATCCAGCAGGCCAAAGGAAAGCTGCTGCGAAAGCTGCATCTGGGTAATGGCGATGTCATTACTGCTTTGCAAGGTACGTAAGGTATTAATTTTCTTGGAGAGGCGTTCTGAAAAATTATCCAAGGGATGCTGGTTTTTGACGAATAGCGGATATTCAGACAGAAACTCGTCTGCTGCGACAATGTGCTTGGCCATCTGTTCGCGCAACCCCAAAAGCTGCTGAAAACGCGACTGCGATTTCTGAATTTCAATCTGTAATTTACGGCTTAAGTGATCGGCCTGATCGAGCAAACGGTCTAGCCGTTGATAATATTCCACCTGACTTGAGCCATAATCCAGATCGATGCCTAGCCATTTCTGTAGGGCATTAAATTTACGTTTTTTCAGATATTTTTTAGATTCTGCCAAAGCCTGAATCAATTGCTCAATGGTATGGCTTAACTGTTGGGTCAAGTGCGGATCTACACCATTCAGTAGAACGGACTGTGCCTGAATCAAAGCATCTGCATAATGATTCAGCCCATATTGATTATCCAGTACAGGCACAAGCTCATTACGCTTAATCGCCAGAATTTCCTCACGATCAAGCATCATGTCAGTCAAGGCAGGTAGAGCTTCAAAGCGCGACATGGTTGAGGCGATATCCTTTAAAAAAGTGAAACAAAGAAGTCTAGAACATCTTCGAATGTAGCAAAAAAACAGACTGCGTTGTGTATATTTATCCAGAAATTCGTTACATCACTTTAACTAAATCTATGTTTTATCTTTATTTTAATTATGATTTTGGCAATACGATTCAATTGCAGAGATAAATGACTACATTGCATTTTGAGAATTATTTAACTTTAAGCATTTAGAACTTTAAAATGTATTCAATCTGATCTAAATGCTTACAACATCAGGTTTTACTTAAAATCCATATACAAAAAAAGCCATATTGCTATGGCTTTCAAGGATGATCCAACGCTGGCTTAAAGATAATCCCCTTCGCTCTCCGGCTGAAACAGCACTTTTTCAATGGTCACTTTCATGGTATTACCATCCGGTTGTGGCCATTCAATGGTTTGACCTTCTGCTAAGCCCAAAATGGCTGCACCTATCGGTGCGATGACATTGACCTGCCCCTTTTCACCTTTAAATTCGTGTGGGTAAACCAGTGTCACCTCAACAGCTTCCGTAGAAGGTGCAATCGTCAATAGTACACGTGAATGCATGGTCACGATATTGCTTGCGATCGCTTGCGGCTCAACTACTTCGGCACGTGCCAATTCATCCTCTAAGCGGATCATGGTTTCGCTCAGCTTGCTCTGGTTTTCCAGCATCGTTTCTAGACGCTGCAAATCCTGTTCAGATAAAATAATGTTGGGTTTAGTCATCCTTATTACCTTGTTTAATGCATAAATGAAAAATTAATCAATCAACCGCCAACAGCATTTTTAAATACAGGATTTACCCATATTCAAATGATACCGATCCATATAACGTTTAAATAAAAGGAATGTTGTCATTCACAGCGCTTATATCAACACCACCTTACAGTAACATGGGATTCACTCAAGCGCTTCATCTACCATGATCTTCAGCTCAATAACCTATTATTTTTAAAGTGTCAGGTTCTGAAAATAATTTCAAGCAAAGCGTGCAACGAATGCATCCATTCTTTTAAAGCATTTTAAAATACAAATAGTTGATAAAAGACTTTAAGCCAGATTGAGAAAAACTCAATATGATTTTATTGATGACCCAATCTCTTGCGGCAAGGAAATTGATCTATGTAAGTCCGATCAAGGCCAAACATCTTTTATATCGTTATTTTTACAGCTATAAAAAAAGCTCCCGGTTGGGAGCTCCTTTCCGTTTATAAGCAATTATGCATAAACTGGGAATTTAGCACATACCGCTGCAACTTTTTCTTTAACCGCGTTGATAACAGCTTCATCGCCTTTCGCATCTAGGATATCAGCGATCCAGCCTGCAAGTTCACGTACTTCAGCTTCACCGAAACCACGAGTAGTCACAGCAGGTGTACCGATACGGATACCTGAAGTGACGAACGGAGAGCGTGGATCGTTTGGTACAGAGTTTTTGTTCACAGTAATGTGAGCTGCACCTAACCAAGCATCAGCTTCTTTACCTGTAATGTCTTGTTTGATTAAAGACAACAAGAACAAGTGGTTTTCAGTACCACCAGAAACTACGTCATAACCGCGTGCGATTAATACTTCAGCCATTGCTTTCGCATTCACAACTACTTGTTGCTGGTAAGCTTTGTATTCAGGTGCCATTGCTTCTTTGAAGCAGATTGCTTTCGCAGCAATCGCATGAACCAAAGGACCACCCTGGTTACCTGGGAATACAGCTGACTGTAATTTTTTCTCGATTTCTTCGTTTGCTTTCGCAAGAATAAGACCAGAACGTGGACCACGAAGTGTTTTGTGAGTCGTAGTCGTAGTAACGTCAGCGATTTGTACCGGGCTTGGGTAAACGCCAGCAGCAACTAAACCTGCAACGTGAGCCATATCAACAAACAGATAAGCGCCAACTTTGTCCGCGATTTCGCGGAAACGCTGCCAGTCAACGATTTGACTGTATGCAGAGAAACCAGCAACGATCATACGTGGCTTGTGCTCAAGCGCTAAACGCTCAACTTCTCCGTAATCGATCTCGCCAGTTTCAGGGTTTAAACCGTACTGAATCGCATTATATGTTTTACCAGAGAAGCTTACTTTTGCACCGTGAGTCAAGTGACCACCGTGAGCAAGGCTCATACCCAGAACTGTATCGCCCGGGTTCAGAAGCGCTAAGTAAACTGCTGAGTTTGCTTGTGAACCAGCATGTGGCTGAACGTTAGCATAATCAGCACCAAAGAGTTCTTTAGCACGGTCAATCGCCAATTGTTCGATAACGTCTACATACTCGCAACCGCCATAGTAGCGTTTACCTGGGTAGCCTTCCGCATATTTGTTAGTAAGTTTTGAACCTTGAGCTTCCATAACTGCTGGTGAGCAGTAGTTTTCAGAAGCGATTAGCTCAATATGAGCTTCTTGACGAGCATCTTCATTCGAGATTGCTTGAGCTAATTCTGGATCAAATTCAGCGATAGAGATATTGGCAAACATTAGCGAGGTCCTATTGATTTAGGGCTTTTAAGCCGTGCTAAGATTGGCGCGTATTGTAGCATGAAGTTTTAAATTTTCGATCATGAACTTTATTCAGTTTGCAATAAAAATGGCTCATATCTAAAAAAACATGAGCCATTCAGATAAAAATAAGTTATTGAATTGGCATTAGAGATTTTACATCTGAAATAATATTAGGAATATTCAGTGCATAGACGCTACCATGATCCCATTTAGTCGCATTTGACTCATCCGTAATATAACGTACTGAAGTTTGTTTCTGATTGGCGAGTGCAACCAAAACATCTGTTGCTGCTTTCGGAACGGTACTATCTGCTGAACCCTGATAAATAATCACTGGCGTAGACACTTTGACCTGTAAAGGCTGAGAATCTTTATCCAGGAAGTTTTTCACCACCGGAATACTCATGAAGTTGGTTTGAGTACGCGGATATCCTTCTAAAGTTCCGTTATTTTGAGCATACTGTCCCATTGCAGCACCAAATTTATTACCCAGTACATCATAGCAATCAGTTTCCGCATTCTTAGCGATCTGGTCAGTCGGTGTTTTAAAAATCTGGCTATATTGCAGATTTGGGTTTGGATTACGTAAACCGGCAGTAATCAATGCCGTGAACGTATCTAAAGACGCCAAAGTTTCAATCTTTTTACCCAGATCGGTTTCTTGTCCAGCTTGCGCCTCACCACCTGACAAAATCAGGCTAAAATTAGAAGCAGGTGCTAGAGCCACTGTCCCCTTATAAGTCATTTGAGCAGCTCGTGCTGCATATTGTGCAGCACCTAAAGCTGCCTGTCCCCCTTGAGAATGCCCAACAGCCATCCATTGACTAGATGCATCTGTCCCTAAATAATCTTTTGCAGCGACAACGGCATCGGTAATCGAATAGGCTTCACTCTTGAGATTCAGGAAAGGATGGAGCTCTTTTCCACCAGGCTCACCTAAACCTTCATAATCGGGTGCAACGACCACATATCCCGCTTGAAGAAATCCAGCAATCATATTCCTGATAAAAGGATTCAGTGCATTTCGACTTGGTGCACATTGGTCAGCAACGCCAGTCGTGCCATGAGCCCATGCGACGATCGGCCATCCCTTTGCTGGTGGTGTTCCCTCAGGGGTGAACACCAATGCAGTCGCTTGTGTTTCTTTACCATTAATCCCTAACATCTTATAAGTCATGATCACACTTTCGTCAGCGATCCCGGCGAAATCCGTTTCAGTATAGGCCACCGGGGTTGCCACCACCGGATTGTCTATATCATTTACAGGAAGAGCAGGTTTGGACTCGTAAAAATGATCATTATCACTATCATCGTTACAAGCAGTTAAGGCCACACTTAATGTGAGAAGAGTACAGGTCAATACTTGACGTTTCATCGATCTTATCCTTATCTTATTTATTATCATCTCTAATGAGTTTTTCTGGTTTTATCTTTAACAAACGATAAAACCACATGTAATTTCCCAATTTATCTAAACAATATCAAGAAAAGAATGCGTTATTTTTTCTATTAAATTCGCACCGGTTTAGATTTATTATGAAATCAACAAACTTTAAAATAGAGAATTTCTCCTCTCCAGAACTATACAAATAGTCGTCATACGTTAAAAAGCCTGCAATTAATACAGAAATAAAGCAATTCAATTGTCAGTTGCAAAATAATAATGTTAGATTTTACTCTCCTCTCTTTTCAGGCACATTTCCGACATGCAGGCCATTATTCTTGATACCGAAACGCATACTTTAAATGGTCAACCCATCGAAATTGCTTATGCGCCTGTCGAAATTGTAGAGCATAAAATCAGTCTGGATAAAAGCCGCCTGTTTGATCAGCTTTATTCATGTGACGAAGCCATTTCTTTTGCTGCCATGGCCGTGCATCATATTCTGGAATCGGATCTGGAAGGTCAGCCGCATTACAGTACCTTTCGCCTGCCTGATGAAACCGTCTACATGATCGGCCATAATATTGATTATGACGTCCGTGCCATCGAAAAATGTGGTGTAGATACTTCAAAAATCAAGGCGATTTGTACACTGGCTTTAGCACGTCGGGTCTGGCCAGATGCGGAAGCACACAATATTTCTGCCCTGATTTATATGATCACCAAAGGCAGCGAAAGAGCGCGTGAAATGATCCGTAAAGCGCATCGTGCCGATATGGATATTATTTTAACGGCCAATATTTTAATGCATATTGTGCATCATTTAAAAATCAACAGTATGCAGGAATTATTCGATGCTTCTGAAGATGCCCGAATTCCACGTACGATTAATTTTGGTAAACATCGCGGCACCGCTATTGCAGAGCTACCTGCTGACTATGTGCAATGGTTGTTGCGTCAAGATGAGCTAGATCCTTATTTACGTAAGGCACTTGAAAATACGGCGATCACGACATTATAGTTTTTATCAAAATAAACCTCTGTATTTTAATAAATACTTCATATTAATGTAATTTTCACAGACTATGCTCTAGCTGAATTTAAGCAACCATCTATTCAGTTATGATGCATTTTTATAAAACTCAACGTGGGATCGAGGTGCTACAGGATCGCTCCATCCCACTGACCGCACGCCAACGCCGCTTATTGGTTCTGATCGGCAGCCAGGATTTCAACTTATTAAATGATGGCTTAAAACACCAGCTTGCTCCTGCCGAACTCTTAGATCAGCTTTATGCCATGGATCTAATCGTTCCGGCTGAAACTGGCGAGGTAGCTATCAGTCAAAAGCAGGCTGATGCAAGATCAGATACAAAAGTTGATCTGGCACACTCTGAGATTCACCGTTCGTTGAATTCCTCGATAGCAGCGGATTCTGCGACAAAAGAACTCCATCCTGAGATGGAATCCATTAAAGTAGCGCAGGACATTCCATCTGCTGAAACGGATTCAAGCCATGCAAAAAAGCTGCCTGAACTGCAACCTATGTCTTTTGAAGACCTTAAATATATGATGATGGAAAGCTTACAAAAATATTGTGGCTTGATGGCCAAGCAGCAAATTCATCAGATTTTACAGGCGCCGGATACGCGCAGTTTAAAACTGTGCCAAATGCAATGGATCACGTCCCTTCAGGAAAGCCGTATTGCTCCCCAAGAATTGAATCACATTCTGAAGCAGATCAATTTTGCTTTAGATCAATTACAGCAAAATAAAGCTGAAGACTAATAAGATCTTAGTCTTTAAAACTCTTAAATGAGCAAGTTTAACAATAAGCTAGCTTTGATTATTTAAGATAACTGATTGATTATTTGAAATATTTATATTCAAGCGAAATTTAAAGCTCGGAATATCCGACTTAAGCGTGATAGAAAAAATAATTACAATCCCGCCATATAGTGAGCATAGACATCCGGTAGGATCATGTATATGTCACATTATTTAGAATTCGATGCGTTCGATAATCCAATGCAACTGAGTAAAGTTGGCAACTGGGTGATCACCTTTTTAAGTCCGGTTGAAGAACTGCAATTTGTGCAACTGGCGATTACCTATGTGCTTCCCCGCCAGATCAGTGATAGCTTGCAACCGCGCCGTATATTGATTCAAAAAAGTCCCATTGAGCATCATTGGCTGATTCAGGCCATTGAATGTTTTGATAGCACGACTCGTCAGGAAATTTCTTTAAGCCCTGAGCATACAACCGCACAGCAAACTTTAGCGCAGATTTTGCAAGAATTTGAAAAATATGATGTGAATTTACAGCTTAAACAGATTTAACCACCTGCCCATTCTATTGATTTTTTATCAAAATTGGATATTTCTTCGGCCAATCAAGGCCCACTACCACGTTGTCTTCTCTTAGAGATTGAATCAACTTATGATTATAGCTGCACACATTAGCATCCAAGCTAGCAAATACCAAAGTATAAAAAAACTCACCTAAATGGTGAGTTTTTTAACTGCTGAATCGGTGATTTCGGATAAATAAGTTCAATTTTTTTCTACCTATCTGAAGTTCACTGATTAAATTATTCGACAACGCGATAAATATTTGAAGATTGTTGGCTTTCAAATAATAGCTCAATACTCGGCAGAATGGTTTCACCATCCACCACAATATGTTCAATTTTTTTGACCAACTCAGCTACATGATGAGTGTTGTGCTCTGCAAAGGAACGCAGCATAGCTTTCGCCTCAGTCACTTGACTAAATTGATCTTTCACCTTGATATCAATCATCTTTGACATTTTTCCTTCCTCTCTCATTATCCAATTTGCAGTTTTTTATACCATAATTAGCCAAGCGATTAATCTTCAAGATGTTAACGAATTTGGCAATGTAAACTTTTTTATCTGGAGGGATTATAATAAAAAGAATATTAAACTGAATGAATTGCGCAGACATTAAAAAAGCTCGCATTTCTGCGAGCTCTGTGTTGGATGGCTAGTGCTAGATTTATTGTCTGGTGATGAACATCAAACTCAACTAACTGTCATTGATCCGTCCAACTTATCGGTAGCGTCTTATTGGTTTTACGACCTACCATGAGTTCAATATAACAGTATTTTTTTAGCCAACAATACTCTTTTACACTTCTAAAAGAAGACTTATACAAGATTCCAATTGTCATTTTTTTAAAGCAGATTAGAATATTTCTGGCTTGTCTTACGAAGAATTTTGCATTCATATCATCTTTATCTAATTTATTGATTTCTAGAAAAATACCTTATTAAGCATACAACTTCCCATTGCATAGACGGCTCAATACTCTCGTTCATAATCTCAATAAGCGCTTTAAAATTTAAGTTGGAATATGATTTTTTATAAAAAAATACTTCCGGAAAAGGACGCAATATTCAAAGAAACTACTGTCATAGAATCGATACGACTAATTTTAAAATGATTATTTTTCAAAAAATGGCAACAATTTAATCTCCCATCAAGATCAATTAACCATATTTTTGTCTGAGTATTTAATTACTTACATAAGGAAATCAAAATTATTCAATTGATTTTCTGAACGTTAAATACCATATTTTTATTTGCAGCATAGTCAAATATTCAGAACCTTACTCAGCTTTTCAAATCCACCCTATTTACAGCCAAGCGATCTATAGATTCTCAATTTGATTAAAATAAAAACATCCACTTAATGAAAATTTAATTTTATATCAACCTTAAACATTGAATATAAATGCAATACAATGCTCATAAATACATCGAGATATATCTAATTTTTTATGTCAGCTAATAATTTTAGGAAACACCTTGATCTCAATTTAAGGCAGTTAATACTTTTATTGGCTATTTTTAGTGTGTCTAGCCTTTTTATTATTTCTCTCATTATTAGCTATCAGATCGTAAAAAATCAGTTAATCGACAATTCTCTTGCCTTAAACTCTGATCATGCACATAAAATTGCATTAAGCACAGACAACCATTTTAGAAATATGCTTCTTGAGCTGGACTATAGTGCCAAGATATTAGGTCAAGACTTTAATAACAATGAGCTAAGAGAAGCCGAGGTCAATAAATTAAAATATCAGTCTGAACACTATAACAGTGTTGTGATCAGTGACACCCAAGGCAGACTGATAAACTTTTCCCCTAATATTCTGCATATTGATAAAAGCAAAATACAACATACTCAAGGGATTATTGACTCTCTTCATAAAAAATCGACTTATATATCTTCGCCCTATTTTTCTGTGCAAAAAAATATGATTGTGTTTATTTCTCAACCTATTTTTGACAAGTCAAATCACTATCAGGGCTTCATCGGTTCAGCGATTTATTTAAAAGAAAAAAATGTAATTAATCAGCTTCTAACCACTTATAAAAATTATAAGAATAGTTATATGTATGTGATTAACAATGAAAATAAAATTATTTTCCATCCCGATCGTGAAAGAATCGGTCAATTGGCCAGCAATAATACTGGTCTGGAATATATGCATGCGCATAAAAATGGTCAAATTCGTTTAATCAATAGTCAAGGCGTTGATAATCTGGCAGGTTTTTCTCATATTCCGACTTCAAACTGGATCGTGGTTTCCCAACAACCCACCCATGACTTACTTAAACAGGCAAATTCTATCCTCTATAAATTAGCCGCAGGATTCTTTTTATTTTATCTGCTTGTTTTTTATATTGTATGGCGACTGTCTGACTCTATCTCGGCCCCGTTGAACCAACTGGCAGATATGGCGAGTTTACTGAATCAGGCAGAAATCGGCTCAAAAATTAAGAATATCCAGCCCTGGTACTATGAGGTCACAAAATTCAAGTTAGCCCTACTGCTCAGTGTTCGCAAATTTTCGCAACAAATGAGCAAGATGGATCATCATATTAATACAGATCCTTTAACCGGCTTGATGAATCGTCGTGGTTTGAATTATGCCATGACTCAAAACATGAAGATGAACATCCCTTTTTCAGTACTTCTGATGGATGTGGATCATTTTAAAAACATTAATGACAATTATGGTCATGATCAAGGTGATGTTGTCTTAAAGCATATTGCCAAGACGATGCAGCAAAAATTTCGTAAAGATGATATTTGCTGCCGCTACGGTGGTGAAGAATTTATCATTATTATACCGAACAGCAATCTCACTGAAGTTTATGAAAGCGCAGAAAGGTTCAGAAAAGAAATTGCAGGTAAAGAGATTCAGGACATAGGTCACATTAGCATTTCGATTGGTATTGCTTCTTGGCCAGACAGTTCTAAAAATATTCTAGACGTTTTGAAAACTGCCGATAACAATCTTTATCGGGCGAAAGACGATGGACGCAACTGTGTGCGTTACTAATTTGATTTTTCAGATTTATAGTTAAATAAATGGTGCGCTCAGCGGGACTCGAACCCACGCCACAGGCTTCGGAGACCTGTACTCTATCCAGTTGAGCTATGAGCGCATCTTTTTTGGATCGCGCACATCATAACAAAAAAAAGCATAAGGTAAAGCAACTATCTCTAACTTCATCATTTTTATGCTTAAGCTTTATACAATGTTCCAAAACAGCAACACAGAATTATATGTGAATCACTTGGCTTATTTTGCGAGATCACTCACAATATCTCAACTTTTCACCATTTGAGATATTCATGACTGATGCACTGATCTTAAGGGATTTGTCAAAGACCTATCACAATGGCTTTCAGGCATTGAAAGGAATTAACTTAAATGTACCAGAAGGTGAATTTTATGCGCTACTGGGTCCTAACGGCGCAGGAAAATCTACCACCATCGGTATTATCAGTTCATTAACAAAAAAAACATCCGGTACAGTCGAAATTTTTGGTCATAATCTGGATACCCACCCCTCTCAGGCCAAACAGTGTCTAGGTGTGGTGCCTCAGGAATTCAACTTTGCCCAGTTTGAAAAAACCTTCGATATTTTGGTGACTCAGGCAGGCTATTACGGCATTCCTAAAAAAATTGCACAGGAACGGGCGGAGCTTTATCTGACCAAACTGGGTTTATGGGAAAAGCGTTCCACTCAGGCCCGCATGTTATCCGGCGGGATGAAACGTCGCCTGATGATTGCGCGCGCCATGATGCACGAACCGAAACTGCTAATTCTGGATGAACCGACGGCTGGTGTTGATATCGAGCTGCGTCGTTCGATGTGGGAATTTTTAAACGAGATGAATGAAAAAGGCACCTCTATCATTCTGACCACGCATTATCTAGAAGAAGCGGAAATGCTGTGTCGCCGCATTGCGATTATCGATCGCGGTGTGATTAAAGAAGACACCACCATGAAAAGCTTCCTAAGTCAGCTCAATGAAGAATCGTTTATTTTTGATCTGGCCGAACCGATTGAACCTTTGCATCTGGATATCATCGGCGTGCGATTTAACCTGATCGATCCGATGACCTTAGAAATTACCATGGACAAGGCACATACCATGAATGATCTGTTCCAGTTACTGGAATCACAGAATATTCAGGTACGCAGTATGCGCAATAAATCCAATCGTCTGGAAGAACTTTTTGTGAAAATGGTCGAGAAAAATCTGGATGGAGCTGCGCAATGAACATTAATCAACTCAGCGTAGCTTTATATACCATTATCTATAAAGAAGTCCGTCGCTTTATGCGCATCTGGCCACAGACCCTGTTGCCACCTGCAATTACCATGAGCCTGTACTTTGTGATTTTTGGTAATCTGGTCGGCTCACGCATTGGAGAAATGGGCGGCTATAGTTATATGGAGTTCATTGTGCCCGGTCTGATTATGATGGCCGTGATCACCAACAGCTATGCCAACGTCTCGTCTAGCTTCTTCAGCTCAAAATTCCAGAAAAGTATTGAAGAACTGATCATGAGTCCGGTACCGATGCATGCCATTTTATGGGGTCATGTATTGGGCGGTGTGATTCGTGGGATACTGGTTGCGATCATTGTCAGTGCAGTGAGCTTATTTTTTGCCGATTTATACATCACCAACTGGTTTGTGACTATATATACAGTCTTGATTACTTCCCTGCTGTTTTCCTTGGGTGGTTTTATCAATGCCGTCTATGCCAAATCTTTCGATGATATCTCGATTATCCCGACTTTTGTGTTAACGCCACTGACCTATTTGGGTGGTGTATTTTATGCTATTTCGAGCTTAAGCCCATTCTGGCAAAATTTATCTTTAATTAATCCTGTCGTGTATATGGTGAATGCTTTCCGCTATGGCATTTTAGGGCATAGCGATGTCAATGTCGCCATTTCACTGACAGTAATTACCTTATGTTGTGCCGTGCTGTATGCAGTGGCCTATCATTTACTCTCCCGTGGTTCAGGAATGCGTGAATAATGAGTGTAGAACAATCTCTCCTTGGTAAAGACACCAATTACCCGACAGAATATCAGCCTGATGTTCTGTTTCCGATTTCGCGCGCGCCTGCCCGTGAACAATACGCACATGTCGAAGCGATTCAGCAAGGTGCAGACTGGTGGCATGTATTTGAAATTTCCTGGTTAAATTCAACCGGTGTGCCGCAAGTGGCTATTGGCCGCATTAGCTTGCCAGCGTCTTCGCCGAATCTGATTGAATCCAAATCCTTAAAACTGTATTTCAATAGCCTGAATTTTGCCAATTTTGAATCTCAAGATGCCTTTATCACGACGGTCGAAAAAGATTTATCTGCTGCGGCTGAAGCTGAAGTTAAACTGCAATTGTTTCAGGTCGATGAATTAGAGATCAGCAAGCCGGAAGGCATCTGCATTGACGAGCTGACACCTGAGCGCCTAGAAAATCATCCAGATGCCAGTTTATTGGCTTTGGATTCGGATGATGCAGCAGAAGGTGAAATCCAGCTGTATTCACATTTACTCAGAAGTAACTGCCCAGTCACTGGCCAGCCGGACTGGGGAACAGTTTTTATACGTTATCAAGGTAAAAAACCTTGTTATAAGAGTATTTTAGCTTATATTATTTCCTACCGTCAGCATAATGGGTTCCACGAACAATGTGTGGAGCAGATGTTTGCCGATATCTGGCAGCAACTGAAACCGGAAAAGCTGATGGTCTACGCAACCTATACACGCCGTGGTGGATTGGATATCAACCCTTGCCGTGTATCGGATTTAACATGGATGCCTCGCCCTATTCGTTTAGCGCGACAATAAAAAACATTGAGGTTGAACAATGCCATTTTTTGGGTTTATTCCTTCTGCAGAGCTTTTAAATACAATTCAGACTGCACAAAAAAACAAAAATTCAAGTGAGCCGCTTTACCCATTGCGTGATAAAACCGCATTAATGATTAATGATGAAATTATTGATGCGATTCTTACCGAGCTGGTGCGTCGCTTCCCTGCCAGCGATAAACGTGATACTGCGGAAAAACTGGCTGGCTATATCAAGTCGACTGTTGCGGTTTTGCTGAAGCAGCTATTGAGTAAAGCGCCGAATGATGTGGTCAGAGAGTCAATTGCATTCTCTGAGCGCAGTCTGTTTAAAGATCCTGAAGGACATTTCCGCATTGGTGAATCACTGGATGCCAGTCTGGTGACGAATTTAAAACATCATTACGCAGAACTTAAAGCCGGTCAGACTATTGATAAACAAGCGTTCAGCAACCTGTACAAGCAATTTGGTGAAGCGACAGTACGACATTTTATGGTCGACTTTAATAAAACCCTGGATCTTGGCATGATCAAACGCAAGGCAGCAGATATTGGCGCATCTGCAGTGATCAAGGCCATCAATATGGCAGCAGATAAAATCATTCTGAATTTGAATAAAGATGAGCTGCGCGCCATGGCCGAATATCACGACACTTTGTTCTATACAGAATAGTTCAAGATTTTCTACAAATCTTGAGGAATTAGCCTGACTTCGGTCAGGCTTTTTTATGATCAGTGAAATAGCTTGTTACAGATAAGCGACTCTATAAGACAAACTGCCGTAAAAATAGCCAATCCATCGCTATTTTTGTATAAGCGGCTAGGTCTCTTATTCATCCGAATGTTATCTTTAATCTGGCACTTTAAGCCTCACGATTGAAAAAATTTTATCAATCTTTTTCATGGCATGATTCAAATGACATCGCCAGCAACTCATCAAAAAAACTGGAAATCGTAGCAAGATGTTGAAATCGGATTTTTATAAAAAGTTTAAGCAGCTTTCAATCGCACTTACCGCATTTGGTCTCAGCAGTTTGAGTCTGGCCAACGATTTCCAATATCACCCTTCTTATGCCGCTTTTAAGCAGAATGCCATGCAGAGCTATGGGCTAAGTGCCCAGCAAGTAGATTCCGCCATGAGCGGGACGCGTAACCTGCCCAATATCATCAATATCATGAATCGCCCAGGCGAAAGTAAGCCTTGGTATTCATATAAGACTAACTTTCTGGCTGAATCTACTATTCAGCGCGGCGTACGCTTTAAACAGCAATATGCAGAAACGCTTAACCGTGCTGAACAGCAGTTTGGTGTACCGCAATCGATCATTCTGGGCATTTTAGGTGTAGAAACCGGTTTTGGTAGCAACAAGGGCTCTTTTGTCACTCGTGACGCTCTGGCAACCTTAGGGTTTGGCTATGAACGTCGTGCCCAATATTTTCAGGATGAACTGGCTGCTTTAATTGCCTGGTCATATAGAGATGGTGTTGCCACCTCTTCTGTGGTGGGTTCGTATGCCGGCGCTGTTGGCTATCCGCAGTTTATGCCAAGCAACATTCCAAAATTCGGCGTGGACTACGATGGCAATGGTCATATTGACCTCCGTAATTCAGCAGTGGATGCAATAGGTTCGATTGCCAACTATCTGGCACAGCATGGCTGGCAGCGTAATCAGCCGATTGCCTTTCCGGCACGTTATACCGGTTCAAATCCAGATGCAGTAATTGCCAAAGATCTCACCCAGCCTATCCCTTATGGTGTACTCAAAACTCAAGGCATCAGCCCAATGAATCCAATCGTAAAAATTGACGATCTGGATCTGGTCAATGTAATTCAATTACAAGAGAATTATGGCTCGATTTACTATATCACTTATCCAAATTTTCAAGTGATTACCACTTATAATCGCAGCCGTATGTATGCTACTGCTTTGTGGTTATTAGGTACCGAAATTACCAGCCGTTAACACTAAAAATTAATACAAATTATGAAAGTCAACATTTTTATGGGTCAATTTGTGCGCATTTTAAGCAATTTTAATATTATGTTACAATATTGATTATTTTTTGACCAATAATTGTTTATTTTGCGTTCTTTTTTTAACTATTTTAATTAAACACTAGACAGGGTATTGCCGGCATGAATATTATCCATTTCGTTAAATGTAGTTGCATAAGTTAAATATCAGGCATGTTTACATGGTTTTTCAGCCATTTATGAACAACCAATAGATATGCTGTTAGGAGTTGATTCGATGCATTCTTCAATTTTGAAGTCTTTTATGGCCATTGCCACGATCGTCACGCTGACGCAATCGCAGGCAGATATGGTTCCGTCATCTTCATTCACCAATGAAAATGATAATTCGCGTCTTGCAACGCGAGTACTCAATAAAGAAGCTCAAAGCTTCAATTCAAATTTCACAAATTTGAACAGCCTTTCAATCACTGAGCGTTCTGGCGATAAAGTTCGCCGTGAAACCATTGCAGCGAAAATTGAACTTCCTGCAGAAGAGCCTTCAGTGATTGAAAAACTGAATACAGTGGCTTCTAATACTGTACGTAAATTCAGTCAGACAGGTACAGCGTCTTGGTATGGTCGTCAATTCCACGGCCGTAAAACCGCAAGCGGTGAAACCTTTGACATGAACGCAATGACAGCTGCTCATCGTAGCCTGCCATTGAACTGCTATATTCGCGTAACCAACCGTAATAATGGCAAGAGCGTCGTGGTTAAAGTAAATGACCGCGGTCCTTTCCATGGTAACCGTGTTGTTGATTTATCTTACGGTGCTGCGAAACAGTTGGGTATTACCAGTGCAGGTACTGCAAAAGTCAGTATTGAACGTGTCGCTGGACCAAATTCTTAAGATTTGACCTGCAACACATTTAACAAAAGCCACAGCAATGTGGCTTTTTTATTGTGCTCATTTTCTAGAAGAATATAAACGCTCCTGCTCAGCCCTATCTTAAAGTTCTTTCAAGAAAATTTTGGTAGGCTCATCCTGCCTGATAAAATTCGCTCGCTTGCATGATTAACTTTTGACCATATCCGGATTCTGCTTTATATTTCCAGATAAGCAAAAACATGTTCATGGAATGGAGCGAAGAATGAAAACAATATCTGAATGGTTTGATGAATATAGCGACAGCCATCAAAATAAAACCAACAAGCTAATTCACTGGGTTTGCGTACCGACCATCTATTTTTCGATTATTGGCATTCTGGCGCATTTCAGCGCTTTGCTGACTACCCTGCTACTGGTTTTGGCTTTTATCTTCTATGCACGCCTAGATCTTGTTTTGGCAGTAGCGATGGCTACGTTGACTTTGGTCATGGCCTGGCTCATCTGGATTCTGCCAGTCGGTACCGGTTTCTTTATTGCCCTGTTTGCCTTGGCCTGGATTGGCCAATTTTATGGGCACAAAGTGGAAGGTAAAAAGCCTTCATTCTTCAAAGACCTCCAATTCCTCCTCATTGGCCCAATTTGGTGCATGGATGCCTATTTAGGTAAAATCCTACCGAACTGGAAATCACGCCATAACAGCGCAATTATGAGCATTTAAACGCTATATTCGATTTATCCACTCGGAAGAACCTTATTGATAGGTTCTTCCTTGATGTTTTAACCAGCCAGCGACATGTTTTCGTGCAGGGTCATGATGCGTCCAGTGAATCACCCCCCCGTTGTCACTGTATTCATATTCTCCATAAAACTCGACCTGATCCTGTTTTTGAATATTCTGAATACGCGGTGCCAGATCGATATTATGTGCAACCAGTATAGTTTGGCCATTTGGTAACTCGAGGATGAACTTTTGATGACGCGATCCTTCATGATCATCTGGTAAAACAGCAACCACCTGCCCGCTTGAACGGACCTGTAGATCACTCTGGCGATGTTGAAACGCCCGTGCAATTCGATCCAGATCATCAGTCTTTTGAGACGGTACTAAGTTAGGCTCTGAATCAAGCGTTTCAGTTGTAGTATCAGATGCGGATGGAATAAGTGGTTGGGATTGTTGTAAATCCAGGCCCAGATAAGCAGCAATCAACAGTGCAATGACTGCACCGATGCTCAGATTGGTTTTATTTGGCATTTTTATAACTTTTTTATTAAATGATGAATACATTATCTGAGTTCTATGGAGAAACCCAAATCCTATTCTTGAATTGCTGATGAAGAATAAATCAACATAAAAAAGCCCCATCAATCAGATAGGGCTTTTTCTAATTCCTCAGGAATTATTTTGCAGCAGCTTGAGCAGCAGCAACTTCTTCAGCGAAGCTCATTTCTGCTTTTTTCTCAATGCCTTCACCAACTTCGAAACGAACGAAGTTTGCAACTGTAGTACCAGTTGCTTTAAGAACGTCTGCAACTTTCTTGTCGTTGTCGATTACGTACATTTGACGCTCAAGCACAACTTCATTCAAGTATTTCTCAACAGAACCTACAACCATCTTCTCAACGATGTTTGCTGGCTTGCCTGATTCAAGTGCTTTCGCTTCAGCAATTTCTTTCTCTTTCGCGATAAGCTCAGCAGAAACGCCTTCAGCATTTACAGCAACTGGGTTGAACGCAGCAACGTGCATTGCCAAACCTTTACCTGTAGCTTCATCACCAGTGTAAGAAACAACAACACCGATTTTAAGACCGTGTTTGTAAACTGCAAGGTTTTCGCCTTCAACAATTTTCGCACGACGTACTTGGATGTTTTCACCGATCTTTTGAACAAGAGCGATACGCGCTTCTTCAACAGTTGCACCATCTTCTAGTTTCAATTCAGCGATTTGAGCAGGATCAGTTACGTTTGCAGCAAGTGCAGCAGCAGCAACTTTCGCAGAGAAACCAGCAAAGTTTTCGTCTTTTGCAACGAAGTCAGTTTGACAGTTAACTTCTAGAAGAAGTGCTTTGTTGCCGTCTTGAGCAATTGTGATTGCGCCGTCAGCAGCAATGTTACCTGCTTTTTTAGCAGCTTTAGCTTGACCAGATTTACGTAGGTTGTCGATCGCTAGTTCAACGTCGCCGCCCGCTTCTGTCAAAGCTTTTTTACATTCCATCATTGCAAGACCAGTACGATCGCGCAATTCTTTAACCATGCTTGCTGTAACTGCAGTCATGTTTATCTCCTAAATTCGGTAGAAAATGAATTCTTTTTAGAACAGAAACGGCCCAGAGGAGTTCTCATGGGCCGCCTGCATACATAACGCTTACTTTGCCACCATCACATGTCGCAAAAATGACAAGCTAGCGTCAAACGCATTAAGCCTCAGAAGCTGGAGCTTCTTCTGCTTTAGCTTGTGCATTTGCTTGTGATTGAGCATATTCTTTACCAGCAAGAATCGCATCAGCCATAGCAGAAGCATAAAGTGTTACTGCACGGATCGCATCATCGTTACCCGGGATAACGTAGTCTACGTTGTCTGGGTTAGAGTTTGTATCAACGATACCGATTACAGGAATACCAAGGTTCTTAGCTTCTTTGATTGCAATCGCTTCGTGATCAACATCGATTACGAATAATGCGTCAGGTAAACCACCCATGTTTTTAACGCCGCCTAAGCCACGCTCAAGTTTTTCCATCTCACGAGTACGCTCTAGAGCTTCACGTTTAGTCAGCTTAGCGAAAGTACCGTCTTGAGATTGAGTTTGAAGGTCTTTTAAACGGTTGATAGATTGGCGAAGTGTTTTCCAGTTCGTCAACATACCACCTAACCAGCGGTGATCTACATATGGTTGACCAGCGCGTTGAGCTTGTTCACGGATGATCGCAGAAGCTGCACGTTTAGTACCAACGAACAAAACTTTGTTCTTTTTGCTAGCCAAGTTGTTAGCAAAGTTCAAAGCATCATTTAACGCAGGAACAGTGTGCTCAAGGTTGATGATGTGAATTTTGTTACGCGCACCAAAGATGTAATCACGCATCTTTGGATTCCAGAAACGAGTTTGGTGACCAAAGTGCGCGCCAGCTTGAAGAAGGTCGCGCATGCTTACGTTGTAATCTGCCATTTTCTTTACCTTAAAGTTTGGGTTAGGCCTCCATATACCCGCATTCTCCACCCTAAAGGGCACCCAGAGTAATGTGTCGATATATGTGCGGATTTTTTGCCTCATCGCACAAAGCCCGTGAAATTTATTCACGAAAAAGCATTTGATAAAATGGGCGGCTATTTATACCATAGTCACACACAAATTTCCAAAAGTTTTTAGAGATCATGAACAACACTTATCAAGCTCCACGTCGACTCATCAAAACCCCTGACGAAATTGAAAAAATGCGTGTGGCAGGGCGACTGGCGGCAGAAGTTTTGGATATGATCAAACCGCATATTGTTCCGGGTGTCACCACTCTGGAACTTGATACGATTTGTCATGACTATATTGTCAATCAACAACAGGCGATTCCAGCATGCTTAGGCTATGGCGCTGCACCGGGTCGACCTGCCTTCCAACATACTATTTGCACTTCTGTGAACCATGTGGTGTGTCACGGCATTCCATCAGACAGTAAAAAATTGAAAAAAGGCGACATCCTGAACATTGATGTGACCGTGATTAAAGATGGCTACCATGGTGACACCAACATGATGTATATCGTGGGTGGTGAAACCACTATTCTTGCCAACCGTCTATGTAAGGTAGCGCAAGAAGCTATGTACCGGGGTATTGAAACTGTAAAACCGGGTTCAACTATTGGCGATATTGGTCATGCCATTCAGCAGTATGTTGAATCTGAGCGTTTTGGCGTGGTACGTGAATATTGTGGTCACGGTATTGGTACGACTTTCCATGACGAACCGCAAGTGCTGCATTATGGTCAACCAGATACTGGCATGGTGCTTGAAGAAGGCATGACCTTTACCATTGAGCCAATGGTCAATGGCGGCGACTGGAAAACCAAATTACTCGGTGATAAATGGACAGTGGTCACCAAAGATCATTCATTATCGGCACAATATGAACATACGATTCTGGTGACCAAAACCGGCGCGGAAATTTTAACAGCACGCCCGGACGAAGATTTGTCACGCTTTAGTGCGTAACCACAACATCAACAACACAAAATGGTCACTTTAAAGTGGCCATTTTTATTTTATATTTCATGCATTCGTATGCATGACCGAGATGTAAAAAGTCTCCCCTTGCCTGCTTCCAGCGCATCGAAATTCAAGATAAAGTTCGGCCAATACACCATTTTTTCCTTAAAGTTTTCCAAATTCTTTTGCCCTATCTGCACCATTTTAGGCTAAGATAATGTGCTTTTTATTTTTTAATCCCTATAAGAAGGAATACTGCCGTGGACGTACGTCTCTCTGATCGTGTGAATGCCATCAAACCGTCCCCTACGCTTGCTGTGACCAACAAAGCTGCTGAATTAAAAGCTGCAGGTCACAACGTGATTGGTTTGGGCGCAGGTGAACCAGATTTTGATACCCCTCAACACATCAAAGATGCAGCAATTGCAGCGATTAACAACGGTTTCACCAAATACACCGCTGTTGACGGTACGCCAGGTCTTAAAAAAGCCATTATTGCTAAATTCAAACGCGACAATAACCTAGACTATGCAGCAAACCAGATTCTGGTTTCTTGTGGTGGTAAGCAATCATTCTTTAACTTGGCACTTGCTTTGTTAAACAAAGGTGATGAAGTGATTATTCCTGCACCCTTCTGGGTAAGCTACCCGGACATGGTGATCATCGCTGAAGGCGTACCAGTTATTGTGAAATGTGGTGAAGAACAACGCTTCAAAATCACCCCTGAACAATTAGAAGCTGCAATCACGGACAAAACACGTCTAGTGGTATTGAACAGCCCATCTAACCCTACAGGTATGATCTACACTAAAGCTGAGCTTGAAGCGCTGGCTGGCGTACTTCGTAAATACCCAGAAGTATTTATCGCATCTGACGACATGTATGAACCAATCCGTTGGGATGACGAGTTCTACAACATCGCAACTGTTGCTCCAGACCTTTATGACCGCACGATTGTGTTAAACGGTGTGTCTAAAGCTTATGCAATGACTGGCTGGCGTATCGGCTACGCAGCGGGCCCTGCTAAACTGATTGGTGCAATGAAAAAGATCCAGTCTCAATCAACTTCTAACCCAACTTCTATTTCGCAAGTTGCTGCTGAAGCTGCATTGAATGGTCCTCAAGACGTTCTTGAACCAATGATTGAAGCATTCAAACGTCGTCATGACCTAGTTGTGAAAGGCTTGAATGATATTCACGGTATTTCTTGCTTGCCTGCTGATGGCGCATTCTATGCATATGCCAACATCAAACCGTTGATTCGTGCCAAAGGTCTTAAATCTTGCACAGAATTCTCTGCATGGTTACTGGAAGAAACTGGCGTTGCAGTGGTTCCTGGCGATGCATTCGGTCTTGGCGGTTTTATGCGTATCTCTTACGCTACTGCTGACGAAGTACTGGTAGATGCCCTTGCTCGTATCAAGAAAGCTGCTGATTCTATCGAAGGCGTTGATGCTGCGATTGCTTCAATCGAAGCTGAAAAAGCTGCAAAATAATCTAGCTTCCTAGATAAAAAAACCCGCGAATTTCGCGGGTTTTTTTATGTTCTTCAACATGTATTAAACAGTGAGTCGTATTCGCTTATAGCTCAAGTATTTAATGAGCAAACAAACAAAACATAGACTTGCTGCAATCGTGTACGCAATACTCAACATCCACCAAAAACCATGAATCCCCAATGCATTGCTTTGCCAATTGAACAGTGTCATTGGATGATACGTCACATACCAACCACCACCTAAGCCCACGACCAGCACGGTACTGATAAAAATAAACATCGGTCTGACAATTTCTTGCCAGCAACGTAGCATTGCCAAACTAATCACCAGTAGCGCATCAAAGATATGCATCCAACACATTAACAGAATCAATGCCAAGGCTAATGCAATCACCTGCGCATCATTGCTAAATAACCCCACAATCCAACTATCTAAGCCCCAAATAGTCAACACGACAACGATAGCTATTAGCATCACAGCCATCAGTGCCCGCTTACTGAGTTGCCATGCAGCATCAATCTGCTCCGCACCAATTTGAGTCGACACCAAAATACCGAAGGCGGATGCCATCGACATCGGCAACATAAACATCAGGCCCAATAAACCAAGCATCACCTAATGTGCATTCACTACAATGTCACCCAAAGGCAAGATCAGCAAAGCAATCGCGCTGATGGCAAATACATCCACAAAAGTCACCACCGCATTGGGCAATCCAATTTTTAAAATTTTCAACAAAGTCTGCCAGTGAAAGAAAACACCAGACCACTGGATCTTTAACTTCTGCTCAAGGAAGAAAAAATAGTAAACAAACAACAGTACCCACTGCACAATTAAATGTGCCATGAATGCACCTTCAACCCCATAGCTTGTAACATAACCCTCAATGCCATAAATCAAGACATAAGCCAAAGCCACTTTGAGCAGTAAATAGATCATATTGGCGTAAAACACACGCTTAGCCTGCCCACAGGCTTGGGTGAAAATATATAAAATACGCAACAATAAATGCGCTGGAATCGTCCAAGCCAACAGCCACAGACATGGCACAATCAATGCCTGTAAGGCCGCATCTGCCTTTAAAAAATAAAGTAAAGGAGTCGCATGATTAAACAAGTACATCGCAACAGCAGAAATCACCAGTACAATCAAAATACTTTGCTTCACGATACGTTGTATATCCGCATAATCCTGACGTCCATTGGCTTCTGCCAGCTCTTGCATCATGCCCTGTAACACCCCAATACCCGTCACAAAGCACAAAGAATAAACAGACAAACAGACTGCCAATGCAGCCACATGCTGAGGTGAAAAATGTGATAGAAAAATCACGTCGAACAAACTACTGAGCATAATAATGGCATTACTGAGAAAAATAGGCACCCAAAGATGCAGAAACTGTTTCATCACCCTATCACTCGATTTTTTAATTCTTTTATAAGATTCGTTTTTTTTGGCAGATTATTTAGATCTGAGATATTTCATTAGAAATGTATACCAGTATCGTGCCATAAATTATTCTATTTCTTATTTTTTATAAAAATGATTTTACTCAGGTGCAGGCAATGCACTTCTTACAAAATAATCCGCCATTCCTATACCAGATTGCTATTATCGATGTCACAATTTTGAATTAAACCTCAATAACTCAAGAATAATGAAAGGAAAAGTACAATGAACCCAAAAGAAATGAGCGGTTTAGCATTACTGGAAGCGATGCGTGATGAAAAAATCCCGGCCCCAAGTATTAGCGAAACCATGTCGATGCAACCAGCAGTGATTGAAAGCGGACATGTAGAATTTAAGGTCAAAGCTGATCATCGACATTTAAATCCGCTTGGCGGCGTCCATGGTGGTTTTGCTGCAACCGTTTTGGATACCGTGACAGGCTGCGCGATTCATACTTTACTTGAAGCAGGTGTCGGTTATGGCACCATTGATCTGAATGTAAAGATGTGCCGCCCTATACCTCAGAATCAGCCACTGAAAGCCGTAGGAAAATCAATTAATCTCAGTAAAAATTTAGGTATTTCTGAAGGTCAGATTCTGGATGAAGAAGGTCGCCTGTATGCTCATGCCACTGCGACCTGTATGATTATTCGGACTGAATGAAATTGCTAGCCTGCACAACTCATCAGGTAATTCATTTAAATAATACTGCTTTTCGCCTGCCCCGCTTCAACAAATGACAAGCGTGGTCGAGTTAAGCCTTGAAACTCAAAATAATGCTTGGAAACATTGGCTAATTCCACATCTTGTGTTTGTGTTATTGAGGCTTGCCACGCTTTAGACTGATTGGTTCCCGTCAAAAGATTCCCAGAAATGGCATAGATATAAAGATCTTTGTCTCGCTCTTTCAGATAGTCTGCATTCAGGAAAACTTCAAAGTTAAATTGACGTTCAGTTTCTACCAACCATTTTTCTGCAAACCATAATTGCAGCAAATCACCTAAATAAAGTGATTTTTGCGCCAAGGGCCATAGCGTGATATGAGCGTCTTTAACCGGGATATAATACTGTGCAGGATCAGCAATAATTTGCAGATAGTTTTCTTGATAATAAGCCAGTTGAGAGAAAATTTGAGGGATGCTGAGCGTATTCATTCGCTGTCTCCGGTTTAGCCATTTTTGTGCTGGCAAGTAGGTTTAAATCCACACTGTTTGACCATTTGGTCAAACGACTTTATGGTTTTAATCTAGCAAGTGAAATTTATTCTGACAAGTATTTTTCGTGAAATTTATGCAATTGCCTAAATTAAAAACAGACAGGCTGTATTTATAATAAATATGATAATTTTTGCTTGACCCCTGTCAAAATCTCTCTATAATCGCTTTCAGATTCTCCAATAGCTCAGTCGGTAGAGCGACGGACTGTTAATCCGCAGGTCCCTGGTTCGAGCCCAGGTTGGAGAGCCAAATTCAAGAAAGCCCACTCATAATGAAGTGGGCTTTTTTATTACTTAAAATTTGACGGCTTGTTATTTTCAAATATTTAAAATAAATAATTATTTTCAATCCCTCATAAAACTCGATATATAAATACCCCTCTTTTAAAATTTCGAGATATAAAAAATCCCCCATAGATGGAGGATTTTTAAGCTGTCACCGAGATTAAGCCGCTTGAGCCGGCACACCGCTATGAAAACGGAAAGTTTCATCAGGCGCGAGAATTAGCTGTTTTTCAACTTCACGAATATGCAAGATTCGCTCCTGAATATCCTCTTTCGGATTTTTCAGTTTCGCCGTGGTTGCCACATCCATCGCCAAAGCCAGATAGTCTTCAAAATGGCGAGATTCGGACTTGAGCAGATAACGGTAGTAACGTGCTAACTCATCATCAACACGCGAAGCAAGTGCGTAGAAACGCTCACAGGAACGTGCTTCCACAAAGGCACCAATCACCAAGACATCAATCAAGGCTTCAGGCTCAAAAGTGCGGATTTCCTTACGCAAACCACCAGCATAACGCCCTGCACTCAAGTTCTGCCAAGCCTGACCGCGCTTGTTCATCAATTCAAGTACTTGCTCATAATGCAGCATTTCTTCACGCACCAGCTGTGCAAGCTTTACCTGTAGATCAACAAAATAGCTATAGCGAAACATCAGGTTCATGGCCGTGCTGGCTGCTTTTTTTTCACAGTTGGCATGATCTTGCATCAAGATTTCAAGATTTTCGACCGCCATATCCAGCCATGTTTGCGGTGTTTCACAACCGAGGAAAGCAATCACCGGCTGCATCAGTTCATCATAATTAATATTCGACATAATTACTCTAATCTTAACGCGCTGACTTAATCACGGCTTTCATTTGCTGAACCGCTTGTGCCAGACCAACAAATACCGCATCCGCAATTAAAGAATGACCGATATTGAGCTCATGAATCTGTGGAATCGCAGCAATCGGCGTCACGTTATCCAAATTTAAGCCATGGCCCGCATTTACCACCAAACCTTTAGATGCAGCATATTCAGCACCTTTCACAATGCGTTCCAGTTCCGCTTGTTGCGCTTCTGGAGTTTCTGCATCGGCATACGCGCCTGTGTGAATCTCAATCGTCGGTGCACCACAAGCAACTGCTGCATCAATTTGTGCAAAATCAGCATCAATAAATAAAGATACATCACAACCAATAGCTGCCAGCTCTTGAGTTGCTGCTTTTACAGCATCAAAATTACCCACGACATCCAAACCACCCTCAGTGGTCACTTCCTGACGTTTTTCAGGCACAAAGCAAACATGCTGAGGCTTGATTTCCTTGGCAAAGGCGATCATTTCATCAGTCACTGCCAACTCAAGATTCATACGGGTTTTTAACGCAGGACCCATACGACGTACATCGTCATCCTGAATGTGACGACGGTCTTCACGCAAGTGCAAGGTAATGCCTTCTGCCCCTGCCTGTTCGCAGATCAATGCAGCATTGACTGGGTCTGGGTACGTCGTACCACGTGCTTGTCTTAATGTTGCGACATGGTCAATATTGACACCAAGTAATGCAGCCATAATCTTCTCCTAACTACGATTGAGATTGAGAGTTTTGAATCCAGAGTTGTCGACTCTTTAATGGTCGATCACCGAGCAAAGCCGTGATCACCTGTCGATATAGTTTCGTCAGTAATTGTAACTGTTCCGGATTAAAATCCCCACCATTTTCATGCGTCAACATACTTAAAATCTGTTGACCAGACATAGTGGAGCGCAAGGCCTTAGCCGATGGCATAAAGCCAGCATTGAGCTGAAAATAATAATGTTGCTCAGGATTAATCTGCACCTGATTGGCATCTACTGAAAAATCCAGACCATAACCGAGTTCTTCTAGCAGAACATGCTCAAACTGACGCAAGATCTGTTTTAAATATAAATTTGGATTGGATTGTGCGGATAATTGCTGTAATGCAGTCAAGGTCTCAGCATATTTGGCAAAAGTTTGCGGCATTTCGACTTCTAAAGGACATAGCCGTAACAGGATTTCATTCAAATAAAAACCCGAGAAAAAGGCATCGCCAAAAAAGAAAATCGGCTGATTGACAATTTCCAGTTTAGTAAAATTTTTGAGTTCGGATTTACCTGAAGCCTGCAAGCGAATGGGCTGATACTGTGGTGGTGGCATTTGCCTGAGAATACCATCTACCCTGCCATATTCTTGGGTAAATAAATGCACAATATGACTGCGTTCACGGTACTTACGATGATGAATCAAATAGCCATGCAGTACTTCATTACGCATAAGCGGGTACTTTAATCCTTATCTTTTTTTGATTTTTTATCATCTTCTTCGTCATCCCCATCCGGGATCACTGCACCCACAACAGCCGCAGTACCTTTGACTGCGACTTTTGTGGTTTTATAAGCCACCTTGACAGGAACCGTGACCACTTTATGAATACAGCCTTGCAGGAATAAAACACATACAACTACTGCTAACACTTTTATCATCACGGCATTCCTTAAAGGGTCTTACAAATTTTTATCGCTTAGATATCACTATAACCTAAGCTTTTTAATGCACGCTCATCATCAGACCAGCCACCTTTGACTTTCACCCAAAGGGTTAGCATGATTTTTTGCTCGAACATTTTTTCCATGTCGAGACGCGCATCCATACCGATTTTCTTCAGTTTGACACCTTTCTCGCCAATCACAATGGCTTTTTGGCTCGGACGATCGACAAAAATCGTGGCATCAATATAGGTACAGGCAGCTTTCATACGACCCGTTTTTTCATTCAAGACCGGCTCTTCAGTTTTGAATGATTCGATCTGAACGGTCAAATCGTATGGAAGCTCTTCACCCAGCTGACGCATGATCTTTTCACGGATAATTTCAGACGCCAGGAAACGCTCTGAACGATCGGTCAGTTGATCCAGTGAGTATAGTGGTGGCTGGAACGGAAGATACTTGGCAATCGTGTCACGTAAATGTTCAAGATTGGCACCACGAAGCGCAGATACCGGTACGATTTCCGCAAAGTTCATCAGCTTTTCGCGTTCACGAATCAGCGGCAAAGCTTCGTTCTTGTTTTCAAAAGTATCGAGCTTGTTGATCACCAGAATCACTGGCATTTCAGCATTTTTCAGCTTTTCCAGAACTAGGTCATCGTTTGGCGTCCACTTTTGTGCATCCACCACGAATAAAACTAGGTTCACATCGCGCAAAGCCGAATGTGCCGCACGGTTCATCATTTTATTGATGGCACGGACTTCTTTTTTATGCATCCCCGGGGTATCGACAAATACCGCCTGAGATTTTTCACGTGAATCAATCCCCACGATTTTATGACGTGTGGTTTGCGGTTTACGTGAGGTAATCGAAAGTTTTTGACCCAGAATATGGTTCATTAAGGTAGATTTACCCACATTCGGGCGACCGACAATGGCAACAAAACCACTGCGATAATCCGATGGGATTTCGGTGCCTTGTGCACTAAAAAATTGACTAATAAGGTCGTGACTGTCGCTTTGCGACTCGTGATCAGCATCAATGTGATCGGAATGAGTAGTCATTAAGACTTATGCTCCAAAAGTTTCAAAATATCCGCCGCAACGGCTTGTTCAGCAAAACGTCGACTCGCGCCTTCGCCTTGCATTGTCGGTAATCCCGCAATCTGGCATTCCACTTTAAAATGCTGATTGGGGGCATCACCTTGAATATCTACAACCTCGTAAACTGGGAGAGGTTTCTTACGTGCTTGTAAATACTCTTGTAAGCGAGATTTAGGATCTTTAAGCTGATCTGTCGGCTCAATATGATCTAAATAGGGTTCGTACCATTTTAGCACAATCGGCTCTAGCACGGTGAGATCACCGCAGTCGACATAGATTGCACCAATAATGGCTTCTACCGTATCTGCCAGTATAGACTCACGATGATGACCGCCAGATTTCAATTCACCGGTACTGAGAATTAAATTCTGGCTCAGTTTTAAATCATTGGCGATTTTTCCTAATGCTTCCTGACGAACCAAGGTGGCACGCATACGCGTCAACCGGCCTTCGTTTTCACTCGGATAGGCATTAAAAAGATAATTCGCAATGATCATCCCTAAAAGAGAATCGCCCAGAAATTCCAGGCGCTCGTAGTTGTGTTTATGACTGACTGAACGATGAGTCAATGCCAGTTTCAGCAAATCAGCCTGTTTAAACTGATAGCCGATCCGTTTGGCAAGACGTTCATCATTTAGCTTTGACTGTGCTTTGATCAAACTCTTTCTCAAACTTCATCACTAAATCGATATTCATTATGAAATTTTTACGAATTTCATAATTCTTGTGCACCTGTAAACCATCGGTATTGGTGACTTTGGCAATTTCGTCAAACTTCAGATCACGAATATTATTCATTTCTAAACGCTGACTCATCTGTTTACGGAATGTTTCTGGCGTTATATTGGCTGGAGCACTTTTTAACAGCGCCTCAATCTCACCATCTACCATACGATCATCGAAGTATGGTCCCCACACCGCAATCGCCACTTTTGCAAGAAATGCAAAGCCCACGATTGCAATTAAAACCCCAATATAAGAAGCACCTTGTTGATGTCTCATTTTTATTTTCCTGATTGAAACAATTAATCGATTGTTCCGTTTCGACCAAACGATGGCAATTTAAAGCCAGGTTCTTTATGCATCCAGATATAGAAGGCACGACCTGTTAAGTTTTCTTCCGGAACAAGCCCCCAGAAACGACTGTCAGCACTCTGATCGCGATTATCCCCCATCGCAAAGTAATGACCTTCTGGCACTTTCACTTCCCAATATAAACCATTTTCACCTGAATATTTACCATTTTCCAGATAGTTAATAAAAGGTGCCTGACGAGCGACATTCACACCTTCCAGCTCACGCATGGTAAAGGTATGCTCACCCAGGGTTTCTTTATGATAAATAGCATTCGGGGTATCTAAGCGGTCTTTTTCGCGGCTAAATTCTACTGGAACTTTCGCTACTTTTTCACCATTAATGCTCAACTGGCCATGATCATAAACAATATGATCGCCTGGCAAGCCGACAATACGCTTGATATAACTGATGGTCGGTTGTGGTGGATAACGGAATACCGCAACATCACCACGTTCCGGACTGCCAGTATCAATAATTTTGGTGTTCACCATAGGCAGTTTGATGCCATAGTCAAATTTATTCACCAGAATAAAATCACCAGTTTCTAGCGTCGGCACCATCGAATCGGACGGAATATTAAAAGGTTCGTATAAAAAAGAACGCAGTACCAGCACGATGGCCAGCACCGGCCAAAAGTCATAAGCCCAAGTGATAATGAAATTCTCATGGCCCTTGCCCCGGGTTTGTCTTTGTTTCAAAACAAACTTGTCTAGCAACCACACTGCGACAAAAAACAGGGTCGCAGGCACAAGAATCAAATTAAAATCAAAATCCATGGGCTTATATCCTTATTATTTTAGCGTTCGACTTTTAATACGGCTAAGAACGCTTCTTGCGGGATTTCTACGCTACCCACCTGTTTCATGCGTTTCTTACCTTCTTTCTGTTTAGACAGAAGTTTTTTCTTACGTGACACGTCACCACCATAACACTTCGCCAATACGTTTTTACGCATCGCTTTCACAGTCGAACGTGCAATGATTTGCGCACCAATTGCCGCCTGAATCGCGACATCAAACATTTGACGTGGAATCAGGTCTTTCATTTTTTCAACCAGTGCAATACCACGATGACGTGCATCATTACGGTGACAGATCATCGCCAAGGCATCGACTTTTTCACCATTAATCAGCACATCTACTTTGACTAAAGATGAGCTTTCAAAACGGACAAAGTTATAGTCGAGTGAGGCAAAACCACGTGAACAAGACTTCAATTTATCAAAGAAATCCATCACCACTTCGGCCATTGGAATTTCGAAAGTAATAGAAACCTGATTCGCCATAAACTTCATGTCTTTTTGCACACCACGGCGCTCAACACACAATGTCATGACGTTACCCAGGTATTCTTGCGGCACAAGAATATGACATTCAGCAATCGGTTCACGCAGATCTTCAACGGTTGAACCATCCGGCATTTTGGATGGACTGTCGATATAAATCGTCTGACCATTCTTCATCACCGCTTCATAAATTACAGTTGGCGCAGAAGAAATCAGGTCAAGATCGTATTCGCGTTCCAGACGTTCTTGTACGATCTCCATGTGCAGCATGCCCAAGAAGCCACAGCGGAAACCAAACCCGAGTGCATCTGAACTTTCAGGTTCAAAGAACAAGGCCGAGTCATTAATTTGTAGCTTATGCAATGCTTCACGGAAAGGTTCAAAATCGCTGGCATCAATTGGGAATAAACCGGCATAAACCTGCGGTTTCACCTTTTTAAAGCCCGGTAATGTTGCCACTTCAGGTGTCGCTGCCAGAGTAATCGTATCACCGACCGGTGCACCGAAAATATCTTTAATACCTGCAATCACAAAGCCAACTTCACCCGCTTCCAGCATACCGGTTTCAGTATGTTTCGGGTTAAAGATACCCACAGAAGTAATGATGTGCGTTTGACCTGTTGATTTGATCAACATCTTGTCGCCTTTACGCACACGACCCTGCTTGACGCGTACCAAAGATACGACACCAAGGTAGTTATCAAACCATGAATCTACAATCAGGGCTTGCAACGGCGCTTCGCGATCACCCTCAGGTGCAGGAATCACATTGACCAGTGTTTCAAGCACACCTTCAATACCTAAACCTGTTTTTGCAGAACAGGTCGGCGCTTCTGTAGCTTCAATCCCGATAATATCTTCAATTTCCTGAATCACACGTTCAGGTTCAGCTTGCGGCAAGTCGATCTTGTTCAGTACCGGAAGTACTTCCAGACCTTGTTCAATTGCGGTATAGCAGTTGGCAACAGACTGTGCTTCTACGCCCTGCGCAGCATCTACAACAAGCAAGGCACCTTCACAGGCAGCAAGCGAACGTGATACTTCATACGAGAAATCGACGTGCCCCGGCGTATCAATAAAGTTCAACTGATACTCTTGACCGTTGGGATGAGTATAGTACAAGGTTACCGAAGTGGCTTTAATGGTAATCCCACGTTCGCGCTCAAGCTCCATTGAGTCAAGGACTTGAGCCTGCATTTCACGATCTTGCAAACCGCCACAAGTTTGAATAAAGCGATCCGCTAGGGTCGATTTACCGTGGTCAATGTGCGCAATAATCGAGAAGTTACGAATGTTTTTAATATCAACAGATTTTTTAGCTTGCGCCATGGGTTACCTTGAGAAAAAACGCGCTATGTAATTTAAAAATATTACATAACAAAAGCCGAATAGAAATTGCGAAGGATTATAGCAGAATGGTGATCTAGAAAAAGAATTATATTTTTTCCTTTATCCTTGGTGTCGCGTACACGTCAGTCAGATGGAATCTGGGTTACTACGAGTAGAAGATAACTCTCAAATCACATTTCTTCCTCAATATTATCCAGATGTACTGAACAAACTGGAAAATATTGTCTCATTAATCCAGATATAAAATGGAAAAATCAAAAGGATTTACATGCTCTGAAAGTGGCTGATAAGCCTGAGTAAAAGTTGGTGACATACGTTTTGGACGCCCCGTGGCCATTTCGATACAAGCCCATTGCGTACTTCCGGTAAATAACAGGGTCTGATCCTGTGGTCGATAAAAGGCGTATTGTCTAAATGAATACAGGGCATTGATATCATTCAGCCAAGTGCGCAGAATAATCTCGTCTCCTTCAAAAGCTGCCTTGCGATATTGCACCTGATGTTCAACTGCGACCATGGCATGTTTCAGCTCTACATATTGCTTGAGTCCCAAGCCCAGTTTTTCAATATGAGCTGATGCGACATCCTGCATCCATTGCACATAGACCACATTGTTCACATGACCCAAACCATCAATATGTTTGGCTTGTACCTTTAAAGAAAGATCAAAAATACCACTCACTTTGCTGTTATCCTTTCCATGATTTTAAGGCTATAGAGTCTACCGAATTTATCGCTGGGGTAAATTGCAAAAAATAAAAAACCGCTTATACAAGCGGTTTTTCAAGAAAATCTAGCAATTTTATGAGATACGCATCCCGACCACCGCAAGCTGCCCCTGACGAATCAAGGTGACACGCGCGATACTACCCTTTTTCAGTTCAGACACCTCTTGTACAAACTGATTTGAGTTCAGTACTGTCTGGTTATTAATTTGAGTGATCACATCATTCGGCATAATTCGTGCCTGTGCTGCAATACCACCCGGACGTACATCCTGAATCACCACACCACCTTTGATTTCCAGACTCGCTAACTCTGCTGGACTAAGATCACGAATTGAAACCCCGATTACTGGCCCTTTGCTGGGTTGAGCCTGTGTGCTTGCTTTTGCTGGGGTATCATCTGGTGCCGCACTTAAAGTCGCTGCAATACTACGACGTTTATCATCACGCAAGATTTCAAGTTGTACCTGCTGCTGAGGTGCAGTACGGTTCAAATAGTTCAACAACTCGCTGGTACGTGAGATTGGGGTACCGTTGTATTTTAAGATGACATCACTCGCACGCAGACCTGCACGTGCAGCCGGTGAGTTCGGTGCAACCTGAGTCACCAAGGAACCTTCAGGCTTAGGCAGGTTATAAGATTCAGCCAGGTTACGGTCGATATCCTGCAAACTTACGCCCAGATAAGAGCGGGTCACTTTACCATTTTTCTTCAATTGATCCGCAACTTCCATCGCGACATCAATCGGGATCGAGAAGGACAAACCCATATACCCACCGGTTCCACTAAAGATCCGTGAGTTCACTCCAACCACTTCACCACGCTGGTTAAACAGAGGGCCACCGGAATTACCTGGGTTTAGAGCCACATCGGTCTGGATAAAAGGGACTGCAGTTTCACCCATCATGTTGCGCATTTTGGCACTGACAATTCCAGCAGAAGCAGAATAATCAAAGCCAAATGGCGAACCAATGGCAAGAACAGGCTCACCAACACGTAAGCGTCCGACATCTCCTGTGCGTAATTCTGGAAAATTCGAGCCATTAACTTTAAGCAAAGCTACGTCAGTTCGTGCATCACTCCCAACAACAGTGGCATCAATTTCCCGACGGTCATTCAGGGTAATGGTGACTTTGGAAGCATCTTCAACCACATGATGATTGGTCAGCAGATAGCCATCCTTGCTGATAAAGAATGCACTGCCATAACCGGTTTTTTCCTGTGGCATACGCTGCTGCGGAATAATCACCTGATTGCCAAAAAAGCGGCGCAGAATTTCCGGAACTTGTTGTTGTAAGAGCTCTTCTTCGCTCATTTTTTTAACGACATTGACACTGACCACTGCAGGACTGACCTGCTCGACCAGATTTGAAAAATCAACCGGCGTGACCGCCTGCAACTGTGCAGCACTCATGGTGAGAGTCGCTGCAAATAATCCTTTTTTTAAGTCTAGAATTTTCATATAAATTATTCACTCAAATTGTTGATAAATTTATGTAAATAGGTTTTATCACAAACACTGTAAAGTTTAAGTAATAATATGTTTCAATACTTTATTCTGGGCAATATCTCATTATTAAAGCATTAAGTTAAAGCTTTGATTAATTTTTTTCATCAATAAATGAGCACTTCAACGCTTGCCTTTTGTACAAAAAAGCGCTGTTATTACCAAACTTTTTTTAAAATTAGCTGATGGACATGTCTAATTTATCCCTTACCCATCAATTTGACGTCATTATTGTGGGCAGTGGCGGTGCCGGTTTAAGTTTAGCCTTATCGCTCCCAGATCATTTTAATATTGCAGTCTTGGCGAAATCTACCCTGACAGATGCCAGCACTTTTTATGCTCAAGGTGGCGTGGCCGCAGTACTGGATGAAATGGATTCGATTGAACAGCATATTGATGACACTATGATTGCAGGTGCGCAACTGTGTGAAATGGATGCGGTTAAACAGACGGTAGAAGGTGGTAAGCCCTCGGTTGATTTCCTGCTGAAACACGGCGTTCAATTTACTCTCGACGAACAGGAACAGTTACATCTTACCCGTGAAGGTGGTCATTCACAGCGCCGAATTATTCATGCGGCCGATGCCACGGGTCGTGCCATTTCCACTACTCTGGTACAACGTGCCCAAGAAAAACAGAATATTAGAATCTTTGAAAACTATATTGCGATTGACCTGATCTGTTCACAAAAGCTCGGTTTAGACGGCGATAATCGCGCGCTGGGTTTATATGTACTGGATGAAAAAACTGAAAAAGTGCATACTTTCTTGGCACCATTTACCGCGCTAGCCTGTGGCGGTGCCATGAAAGCCTATCTTTACACCTCAAATCCGGATATTGCTACGGGTGATGGTATTGCCATGGCCTATCGTGCCGGCTGCCGGGTAGCCAATATGGAATTTAACCAGTTTCATCCGACCTGTCTTTATCATCCGCAAGCACGTTCTTTCCTGATTACTGAAGCAATGCGCGGCGAAGGTGCTTATCTGCGCCTGCCTGATGGTGAACGCTTTATGCTGCGTTTTGATGAACGAGCCGAACTCGCACCGCGTGATATTGTGGCACGTGCCATCGACTATGAAATCAAGCGGCTCGGTATTCGTCATGTCTGGCTGGACATTACCCATAAAGATGAAAGCTTTGTTAAAGAACATTTCCCTACCCTGTATGCCCGTTTGCTCGAGCTGAGTATTGATATTACCAAGGACATGATTCCAGTCGTTCCGGCAGCCCATTATACTTGCGGTGGCGTCATGGTGGATGAAAACAGTCAGACGGATATTGCCGGACTCTATGCGATTGGGGAAACCTCTTATACTGGCCTGCATGGTGCTAACCGTATGGCCAGTAACTCACTTTTAGAATGCTTTGTCTATGGCATGAGTGCAGCCAAGCATATTCAGAAAAATTTCAAGGCCGATCAGCCAGCTCCTGCAGTACCAGCTTGGGATGATTCTCAGGTGACCAACCCGGATGAGGATGTGGTGATTCTGCAAAACTGGGATGAGCTACGTCAGACCATGTGGAACTATGTTGGAATCGTACGCACGACTAAACGTCTGGAACGTGCACTACATCGTATTGAAATGCTGAAAAAAGAAATTACCGAGTATTATCAGGATTACCAGGTCAGCAAAAATCTGATTGAGTTACGTAATCTGGTGCTGGTGTCCGAGATGATCGTGCGCTGCGCCATGCACCGCAAAGAATCTCGCGGTTTGCATTTCACCCTGGATTATCCCGAGCTACTCCCAGAACTACGCAAAACAGTCCTCGTGCCACCAAATTTTGAAGTAGAAACACCTTTGGTGAATTGTTAAAAGTGGATGGAGATAACATCCTTGGATGATATCTCCTTTTCTTTTTAGATTTTTATCTGCTCGAAGTTAGCTTAGGCTATTTACAGTCAGTCTTATATCTTTCAGACAATTAACGTTGTGGTGGAATTGAATATGTTCCAGTCACATGCGCCACAGGTTCTTCATGATCTATCGAATAAATCCAGACCTCTCCCACGATCAGTGCCTTGCCGACTTTGATCAGCTTACACTCTCCCCGTATATCCGTTCCACCAGAAGGTTTACGTAAAAAATTGATATTCAAGTTAGTGGTCACGGCCAAACCGACCAATCCAATTTCACCCAGAATGGCGACATAAAGAGCAAAATCCGCCAAGGTCATCATGGTTGGGCCGGAAACTGTGCCGCCTGGACGCAATTCTTCTGATCTCACCTGATAAAGCAGAGTGGCTCCACGCGGAGAAACGGCTTCAATCCGGCACTTCTCCAGGCTTTGCGGAAATTCTTGTTGTAAAAATTGTTCTATCTCAGTTTTGGTCGTTTTCATATGATTAAAAAATCTTCTATATCAGCCTTAATATAGAAGATTCTTCACAGATAAACCTAGAGAAAAATTAAATAAAAAGTATTTTAATAATCGGCTTATTTTAGATAACTTAAGGCCTGCTCAAATACTTGCCCAGGTGTCTGAGTCGCATCCAGACGTTTGATCCGTTCAGGATGACGTTGCCATAAAGTTTCATATCCCGCTCTCACTTTCTCAAAGAAAGTGACTTTTTCCTGTTCAAAACGATCCAGCGCACCGCGTTCACGTGCTCGGTTCATCCCCAATTCAATAGGCGCTTCTAACCAGAACGTGATATCCGGCATGCGTGCGACAAAGTGGTCATTGAGTAATTGCAACTTGGTTTCACTCACCCCCCGACCTGCACATTGATAGGCAAAGCTGGCATCGCTAAAACGGTCACACAGGACAATTTTCCCGGCTGCTAATGCGGGCAGAATCACTTGTGCCAGATGCTGGGCACGCGCTGCATACATCAATAACAGCTCGGTATCATGCGCCATGGCTTCTTCATGGTTTACAGCCAGCAACAGCGAGCGAATCTGCTCGGCCATTGGTGTTCCCCCCGGTTCGCGAGTCAAAATGACATCTTTACCCTGTGCGATAAAATCTTCATAGATCGAACGAATGAGCGTGGTTTTACCTACACCTTCTGTGCCTTCAAAGCTAATAAACATACTCATTCCTTATTTTTCGAGCGTAAAATCGTCAGATATTCCTGTACGGCTTTATTGTGGTCATTCAGATTGCTCGTGAATTTATGCCCACCATTACCGGTAGCGACAAAATACAGGTTGTCAGAATTATCCGGATGCATGGCTGCTTCAATGGCTTTCTTGCTTGGCAAGGCAATCGGTGTTGGCGGCAAACCTGAAATGGTATAGGTGTTATACGGCGTCGGTGTGCGTAAATCCTTGCGAGTAATATTGCCGTTATAGCTGTCACCCATGCCATAAATCACTGTTGGATCGGTCTGTAAACGCATGCCAATTTTTAAACGGCGTACAAATACCCCAGAAACCTGTTCCAATTCACGATCCACACTGGTCTCTTTTTCAATGATTGAGGCCATGATCAGCGCGTCATATTTATTCTGATACGGCAGATCAGTTGCACGTTTCGCCCACGCCTCATCCAGTGCTTTCATCTGGCGCTGATACAGATTGGTCAGAATTTTACGGTCAGTTTCACCTTTGGCAAAGAAATAAGTATCCGGTGCAAACAGCCCTTCAGGATGTGAAAACGGAATATTCAATTCTTTGAGTAATTGCTCAGTAGGCAGATGCAGTACTTCTTTGGTGACTAAATCATTTTTCTTCAGGGCATCAATCAGTTGCTTAAAGGTCGTGCCTTCAATTACCAGAATCCGGCTCATCTGGGCATTATCTGCATCGGAAATCATCTCCAAGACCTGACGGATGCTCATGCCTTGGCGTACTTCATACACGCCCGCTTTCATGGTGTCATGAATCATGATGCGCTGATACAGCTTGAGAATGATCGGGAAACTCACCTGATCTTCTGTGGCCAGACGATCAATAAAACCGGAATAGGTTTGACCAGATTCGATCGCGAGCAGCTGTTTTTTTCCTTCTACAGGATAATCCTTCCACAAACTGCTTTTCAGGATTAACGCCAAGATCAAAGCAATACCAATCAGGACTAAGGCAATTCCTTTGAAAGATGAGGAGAATCTCGCTTTATTTTTCTTTTTGGCTTTAGGTTTGGAAGCTGACATATTAAGACATCTGGTTTAATCGAAGACGGTTAAAAAGTTCAATACAAGCATTGCCATCCAAGGCGCGCTGCTCAAATTGTGTGACAATTTTCATCGGGCTGAGTGCATTGCAGAAAAACAGACTCCGAATATGGGAAATTTCATCCATACCGATATATCGTTGCTCATAGACAATACCCTGATCTTGCATACGTTGTAGAATTTCTGCACGCATGACACCGAAGACGCCATTATAACGGAGTTCTGGCGTAATCCATGTATTCTTTATAAGAATGAAACAATTACTGCTCACCCCTTCGACAATGCCACCTTGTACATCTGTCACTATTGCCTCAGGCCAGCCGCGTTGATCTGCTTCCTGTTTCAGTAAAACCTGCTCCAGGCGGTTCAGGGTTTTCAGTCCAACCAGACTGGGCATAGTCAATCCCACTGCCTGCTGCAATACGCCACTTTGAATCTGTTCAAACTTAAAATCCTGTATGTCTTGAGGATAATAAAACAGCCAGAGATCTGCGGGATGATCCGGCAAACTATAACCGCGCTGACCCACTCCACGACTGAGCACAATCTTTAATGTCCCGTTCAGCTTACCCTCTGACTCCCCGAGAAGCTGTAAACTTTCCGTGATCAGATCGAGATTGGCATTCAGGCTTAAGCTCTGATTGCTGTTTTGCAAACGTGTCAAATGACGATCATACAATTCAATCCGGTTATGTCGAATCCGGGCCGTAGTAAAACAACCATCACCATAATGAAAGCCACGATCCAGCACCTCTATATGACTGACACGTTGGGCATTTTTTAAATACAGCATATTTTTACGGTCTCTAAAATATAAATTGAGCAGTAATATCCAGGCTTCACCTATATATCTCTTTTACTCACATCCAATTCTTTTTTAATTATTTTTTATGCAAAAAAACTCAAGCTATTCTTGCCTCATCTAACAAAAGCTAAAAAACTTGAGGAAAAAATGAGCATTCGTAAATTAAAAATTGGGGTATTGGCAGCACTGGTATCAGCAAGCGCTTTTAGTGTCTCTGCAAAAGATTTCCTAAACGTTTCATATGACCCGACTCGTGAATTATATGACAATTTCAATAAGGAATTCAGCGCATACTGGAAAAAAACCACCGGTCAGGATATTAACTATAAACAGTCACATGGCGGTTCAGGCAAACAGGCACGTGCCGTGATTGACGGACTGGATGCCGATGTTGTAACACTGGCACTGGCAGCAGATATTGATGAAATTGCAGAACGTGGTTTGCTGCCTAAAGACTGGCAAAAGAAATTCCCGCAGAATTCGACACCCTATACTTCAACCATCGTTTTTCTTGTACGTAAAGGCAATCCAAAAGGAATCAAAGACTGGGGAGATCTGGTTAAACAAGGCGTAGACATTATTACCCCGAACCCAAAAACTTCAGGTGGTGCACGCTGGAATTATCTGGCTGCCTGGGCGTGGGCCAAACACCAGAAAGGTGGCAATGATGCCAAAGCACAAGACTTTGTCCGTCAAATCTACAAACAAACCAAAGTACTGGATTCGGGTGCGCGTGGTGCCACCACCACTTTTGCTGAGCGCGGCATTGGGGATGTATTACTCGCTTGGGAAAATGAAGCGCATTTAGCTGTCCGCGAACAGCCGGGAAAATTTGAAATCATTACCCCTTCTCTGTCTATTCTGGCTGAACCACCGGTGGCGATTGTAGAAAAGAATGCCAAGAAAGATGGTAATGAACATCTGGCCAAAGCCTATCTGAATTATCTGTATTCACCTGCTGGGCAAACTGTGGCTGCGAAAAACTTTTACCGTCCACGTAATGCGAATGTCTTGAAGCAGTACAGCAGTGTATTTAAATCCTTAAAACTGGTGACCATTGATAAGGAGTTTGGCGGCTGGAGCAAGGTGCAGAAACAGCATTTTGACAATGGCGGTGTGTTTGATCAGATTGTCAAAGCCAATCATGCGAAATAATGCGTTAAATGCAATTAATCATGGCCTTTATTCATAAGGCCATTCTTATTTCAAGCACTTAAGCGTTTATTTATCTCTTTTTTTCATATTAAATTCATTTTTAATTATTTTTTACGCATAAAGAATACGTTTATTCTGCCTCCTATGTTACAAAACGTATAAGAGATTGAGGATCATATGAGCATTTCAAACACATTAAAACTTGGGGTTTTAGCTGCTGTTATCTCGGCAACTTCCTTTGCTGCTGCAGCACGTGATTTTCTCAATGTATCCTACGATCCCACCCGTGAACTGTATGAAGATGTCAATAAAAACTTTGGCAAATACTGGGAAAGCCGGACTGGTCAAAAAATCAATTTCAAACAATCACATGGCGGTTCAGGCAAGCAGGCTCGTGCCGTGATTGATGGTCTGGATGCTGATGTAGTCACGTTGGCACTGGCGGCGGATATTGATGTACTGGCAGAAAAAGCCAAACTGTTACCTGCAGACTGGCAGAAGAAATTGCCGCAAAACTCAACCCCATATACCTCAACTATCGTATTCCTGGTGCGTAAAGGCAATCCTAAAGGGATTAAGGACTGGAGTGATCTGGTCAAACCGGGCGTAGCAATCATTACCCCAAACCCGAAAACTTCAGGCGGTGCACGCTGGAATTATCTGGCGGCTTGGGCTTGGGCCAAACATCAGGCGGGCGGTAATGATAAGACTGCGCAAGAATTTGTCCGTAAAATTTATAAAAATACCAAAGTTCTGGATTCTGGGGCACGTGGTTCAACCACGACTTTTGCTGAACGTGGCATCGGGGATGTTTTACTGGCTTGGGAAAATGAGGCGCATTTAGCCCTTCGTGAACAGCCGGGCAAATTTGAAATTATTACCCCTTCTCTATCTATTCTGGCTGAGCCACCGGTGGCGATTGTAGAAAAAAATGCCAAGAAAAAAGGCAACCAGTACTTGGCTCAAGGTTATTTGAACTTCCTGTATTCGCCATTGGGTCAAGACTTGGCAGGCAAACATTATTATCGTCCACGTAATGCCAAAGTACTGGCCAAATACAGCCAAGTATTTAAGCCATTAAAACTGGTGACGATTGATCAGGAATTTGGCGGCTGGAACAAAGTACAAAAAGCCCACTTTGAAAATGGTGGTGTGTTTGACCAGATCGTCAAAGCCAACAGTGCGAAATAACTATTCAGGCTGATTGATACAGGAGCATAAACATGATTCATACGCTTATCGTTCCCGGTGTAGGTGGCAGTGAATACAACCACTGGCAAACCTGCTTACAGCACCGGCTGATGCGATGCTCCCGTGTTCAGCAAAAGGACTGGAATCATCCGGTACTGGATATCTGGGTGGCAGAATTTGTCAAAACCCTGCAAGCCATTCCAGCAGAAGTTCAGATTGTTGCGCATAGCTTTGGCTGTCTGACGAGTATTGCGGCTCTTGCCCGACATCCGGAACTCAATGCAAAAGTAAAAAATCTGCTATTGGTGGCACCGGCTAATCCGGCACGGTTTGGGGAAAATGGTTTTGCGCGCGACAGTCAGACTGACTACAGCACCTATTTTCAACAGCTCAAGCTTCAGGTGTCCACCACGTTATTGATCAGTGAAAATGATCCCTGGTTAAGTTTTGAAGATGCGCACATACTGGCCCAAGCTTGGAAAATCAAACCGATCAATCTGGGCGCAGTCGGTCATGTCAATGTCGCTTCTGGTTTTGGCCCTTTTCCTGAAATTGAACAATATCTGATTTCAGAAAACCCTATGCGCCATATCAGCAAAGTTGATGAGAGCAAGTATTATTTTAAATTTGCATTTTAGTCGCTGCAAACTATGCTTGTGCCAAATTTATTTTCTAATTTCGCTGGTTATTTTTAATCAGCATTCTCTCTTTTGAGGAGTAATCATGTCGCAGCGATCCCGAGTGCTGCCAGGATTTGGTCTTTCTCTAGGCTTTACCCTAGCGTATTTGTCATTAATCGTTTTGATCCCGCTGTCAGCTGTTTTTATTAAATCACTGGGCATTGGTTGGGATGGCTTATGGGAAATCCTGAGCTCTGAACGTATCTTGAAATCATTGCAGTTAAGCTTCACCGCAGCCATTGTCGCTGCACTGGTCAATGTAGTATTTGGCCTGTTACTGGCGTGGTGTCTGGTACGTTACAGCTTTCCGGGCAAACGTATTGTCGATGCTCTGGTAGATTTGCCTTTTGCTTTGCCAACCGCAGTTGCGGGTATTGCCCTCACCTCTTTATATGCACCGACCGGCTGGATTGGTCAATATTTAGAACCGATTGGGATTCAAGTCGCTTATACCCCGATTGGTATTACACTGGCATTGATCTTTATTGGTCTGCCTTTTGTCGTGCGTACCGTTCAGCCAGTCCTCAGCGATCTGGAAACTGAACTGGAAGAAGCGGCTTCTGCATTGGGTGCCAACCGTTTTCAGATTGTGACCAAAGTGATTTTTCCAATTCTGCTGCCTGCACTGATCACTGGTTTTGCTTTGGCCTTTGCCCGTGGTGTCGGTGAATATGGTTCAGTCATCTTTATTGCCGGTAACCAGCCTTTTGAAACGGAAATTGCACCGTTAATGATTATTTCTCGTTTAGAAGAATATGATTATGCTGGTGCAACAACGATTGCTGTCGTCATGCTACTGATTTCCTTCGTGATGCTATTCCTGATTAACTTATTACAGGCATGGGCCAGCCGTCGTACCGGGAGAACTGCGCGATGAGTTTAAATACCAACAGCAATGCGCTGGCTGAAAAGCTGCAATCCCGCGATGCAACCCGCGAGCCGACCTGGGTACGTTATACCCTGCTCACGATTGCGCTGATTTTCTTTTTGAGCTGCTTGATTCTGCCCTTGATTCTGGTTTTTGTTGAAGCATTTAAACAAGGGGTTGGTGTTTATACCCAAGCGCTGGTGCATCCGGATACCTTGTCAGCCGTGAAACTTACCTTGCTGACTGCTGCAATCGCAGTACCGCTTAACGTCGTATTTGGTGTTGCGGCAGCCTGGTCTGTGGCGAAGTTCAACTTTCCGGGGAAATCATTCCTGACCACCATTATTGATCTCCCTTTCTCGGTTTCACCTGTGATCGCGGGTATGATGCTGGTGCTGATTTTCGGTACCCAAGGCTGGATGGGTTCTTGGCTGATGGATCACGATATCAAGATCCTTTATGCAGTGCCTGCGATTGTCCTAGCGACTATCTTTATTACGGTACCTTTTGTTGCGCGTGAGCTAATTCCGTTAATGGAAGCACAAGGAACCGAAGAAGAAGAAGCTGCGATTGTACTCGGTGCATCTGGCTGGCAGACTTTCTGGAAAGTGACCCTGCCCAATATCAAATGGGGTCTGATCTATGGCGTGATTCTGTGTAATGCGCGGGCCATGGGTGAATTTGGTGCGGTGTCGGTGGTTTCCGGCCATATCCGTGGTGAAACCAATACCTTACCGCTACACGTCGAAATTCTTTATAACGAATATACCTTTAGTGCTGCGTTTGCCGTGTCTTCGCTTCTGGCTCTCCTCGCAATCGTGACCCTGATTTTAAAAACATGGGTGGAACTGCGCCAGGAAAAACAAGACAAACGTAATGAAGATTCAACAGTTTCTTAAGGAATGCCCACATGAGTATTCAAGTACAAAATATTGAAAAACACTTTGGTGCATTCCATGCACTGAAAAACATTTCGCTGGATTTCCCGGACGGTCAGTTAGTCGCACTTCTTGGTCCATCAGGCTGTGGTAAAACCACTTTGCTACGGATTATTGCCGGTCTGGAATCTGCAGATGGCGGTCAAGTGATTCTTGAGGGCGAAGATGCCACCAATGTGCATGTCCGTGAGCGTGAAGTTGGCTTTGTATTCCAGCACTATGCCCTGTTCCGCCATATGACGGTATTTGACAATATTGCCTTTGGTCTGCGTGTTCGTCCACGTAAAACCCGTCCATCGGAAGCGGAAATTAAAAAACGTGTGACGCGTTTACTCGACTTGGTTCAGCTTGGTTTCCTGGCTGACCGATATCCAGCCCAACTTTCTGGTGGTCAGCGTCAGCGTATTGCCTTGGCACGTGCTTTGGCCGTTGAACCGCGTGTATTATTACTGGATGAACCTTTCGGTGCACTGGATGCCAAAGTCCGTAAAGAACTACGTCGCTGGTTACGCACCTTGCATGATGAACTGCATATTACATCGATCTTTGTAACCCATGATCAGGAAGAAGCACTCGAAGTTGCGGATCAAATCGTGGTGATGAACAAAGGTAATGTAGAGCAAATCGGTTCACCGCGTGAAGTCTATGAAACCCCGAAAACTCCATTTGTATTCGACTTTTTGGGTCAGGCGAACCGTTTTGAAGGTCAGAACCATGGCGGCATCATCCAACTCGGCGAAGACCGCATTCAATTTGAGGGTGCAAAAAATGCCGCTCAAGGTGAAGTAATTTTATTCGCACGTCCAGATGAGTTACGCATACATGCACAGCCACACGACAATGCCATTCAGGCGACCTTCATTCGTGAATTATGGATCGCGGGTAAAGTAGTTGCTGAGCTAAATGACCGTCAAGGCAATCTGATTGAAATTTTACTGACGCCTGATGAAGCGAGAGCGCATCAATTCCGCCCAAATCAAACTGTTTGGTTAAGTGCGGTGAATTTGCATTTATTTGAAAACCAGGTCGCTTAAGATCAAAAGATGGGGCTTTAAAATGCCCCATCCTCTTCTAGGGTAAGAGAATTATGAATTTCCAACAATTAAGAATTATACGAGAAACGGTTAGACAAAACTTTAATTTAACTGAAGCTTCTGCTGCGCTTTATACTTCACAGTCCGGGGTAAGTAAGCATATTAAAGATCTGGAAGATGAACTGGGGGTGCAGTTATTTATCCGTAAAGGTAAACGTCTACTGGGCTTAACCGAACCAGGTCAGGCACTTTTAGGCATTGTGGAACGCATGCTGGTCGATGCCGACAATATCAAACGTCTGGCCGATGATTTCAATAAAGTCGATGAAGGCACATTGACGATTGCCACGACGCATACCCAGGCGCGTTATGTGTTGCCACCAATTGTCAGCCAATTCAAAAAAGAATTCCCTAAAGTACATTTAATTTTGCAACAGGCCAGCCCGGTTGAAATCACGGAAATGCTGCTGCAAGGTCAAGCCGATATCGGTATTGCGACCGAAGCACTCACCACTGAAGATAATCTGGCCAGCGTACCTTATTATAACTGGCAGCATAGTATTATTACTCCACAGAATCATCCATTAGCAAGTAAGGAACACGTGCTCATCGAAGATTTGGCGCATTACCCGATTATCACTTATCACGGTGGCTTTACCGGTCGTTCCAAGATTGATACCGCCTTTGAAGAAGCTGGTTTTGATGTGGATATCGTGATGTCCGCACTTGATGCCGATGTCATCAAGACCTATGTAGAAATGAATATGGGCGTCGGCATTGTCAACGATGTAGCTTATGACCCAGAGCGTGATTACCGCTTAAAGCAGATTAAAACCGATATTTTCGGCGTAAATACCACCTGGATTGCAGTACGTAAAGGTCATTTACTGCGTGGTTATGGCTACGAGTTTATTTCACTCTGCTCCCCAGATGCGGATATTAAAGCGCTGAAAAAAGTGGCTTATCCAGACGAATAAATTGCACTATTTTAAGTTTTTAATCAAAGAGGCTACACCGCCTCTTTTTTTATTTTTTGAGTAGATAAAAAGTACAAATATCAAGCATAATCACGTGCATAATAAATTGAATTATACCAAGATGATCAATAATAAATTTGCTCTTTTCTCCATGAGCTTGTTTTTCTCTGGGTCAGGTTATGCAGCAGCGTTTGAACAATCTAACCAAAGCATCCAATCGTTTTTTGAAAAAAATCATTATGCTGAAGTTTCACTGGCTTGGGTTCGCCCTGATATCAGCGGTCAGGTACAACATACCAAAGAGCTGCAACAATTAGGCATCACCGATTTTTCAACAGGAAATCTTGCCCATAACCAATTGATCTCCAATGCAGCATTAAAATTCCAGTTGAATCCTCAAGTGTCGTGGGGACTGATTTACGATCAACCTTATTCTATAGATATCGCTTATCGTTATGATCCTGTTTTTGCAGGTGCAGCACTTCAAATTGAGGCTGCTACCATTCAATTTGAGAGCCATAATTTGACCTCATTAATTGGCTTTCAACCAAACGATGACTGGAATTTTTATACAGGGCTAAGTTATCAGAGTTTAGAAGGAAATTTATATTTAGCTGGGCAGACATTTTATGTATTCAATGGTTATCGGGCCACATTTGAACGAGATCCCGCTTGGGGCTGGCTTGCAGGAATCAGTTATCAAATTCCAGAATATTTTTTTAGAACCGCACTGACCTATCGTTCTGCAATCACTCATCACAATAAAACCACTGAATCGATTGTTGTAGGTACGAATCCAGCACCTTATACAGAAATTCAAACTCCACAGTCTGTGAACTTGGATTTTCAGACAGCTTTAACTGATCAAAATGCGCTCTATGGCACGCTGCGTTGGTCGAACTGGCAAAATTTCGTGATCCAGCCGCCTAAATTTGGCGCTGTAATTGACTATGCGGCCTTACAGTTTCCGGAAGTAAAACCTTTCAGAATGATTGATTATCGTGAGGATCAATGGTCTGGCAAAATCGGACTTGCCCATCAATGGCCTTCTTTTGGCATAAATTCCATCGAACTCTTATGGGATTCTGGTACAGGAAATCCGGCTTCAACCTTGAATCCGAGTGATGGCTATTGGGGCATCGGACTAGGTCATCTTTATAAGATTCAAGAAATCTGGGATATTGCTACAGGACTATATTATTTAAAGTTTCAAAAACCTGAAATTTCCTCATCCGCACCTATTACGCCACAGATTGCAGGTTTATCTGCAGTTTCTGATAACAGTGCCTGGATCCTAGGTTTTAAACTGGGCTATCACTTTTAAAATTATTCTAAAAAACAAAAAACGAGCCGAAGCTCGTTTTTTTTATGAGACTAAAACTTAGAAGCGGAAGCTTACACCCAGTTTAGCCACTGGTAGCCATTCGTATTCATTGTCATCACGGATATTACGTTCTTCACGTTCCACTTGATCATTAAAATCCGCGATTACACCTGTTTCAAGTGGATTACTTGTTGCTGCACCAGTTGCCGTTAAGTTAACAGTAGGATTGCCATTATAATAGGCACCGATTTCACCAAATACACCCCAACGATTGGTGATCGCCGGAGAAAAACCAATCCCTACATAAGGTGCGATATTATTTTTGTAAGATAATTTACCATTAATTCTTGCATCTCCTACGGCGGTAAAATCAACACCATTTACAGAAAAATCTTCACCACCGGCAATTCGACGATCTAATTCATAATCATTATCCACATATGCTACACCAGCTGCCATATAGAACCAGTTCGCCCAAGGACGAATCTCAGCGTTTAAATAGGTCAGGTTATTGTCCATATCCAGGTCATATTTAGAACCATTGATTGACAAGTCATCAGACCAAGAGATGTCACCACCATTATAACCTAAAGTCACACCAACATATGGGTTCACGTTCCATGAAAGTGCACCACCATAACCGGTAGTACCGACTTCAGCACGAACAGCTGCAGGTTTAAAGAAAGAGAATTCAGCAACGCCTTCATCTGTTACGATTGTTTCATCAGCAGCCATCGCAGAACCCGCTGCTAGAGCTAAGACTGATACTGCTAAAATATTATGTAAAGATTTCATTATTTCTCTCCTCAAAAGAACTTATTTTGATCATTAGTTATTCGTGATAGGCTCAATATAAAGGACTTAAAAAATATTTTTTATTCACATTTTGCTCATCTTTTGTTATTTTTTGATACAAATTAATTTTTCTTGTTGAGAACCAAGTGTTTTCTAACACTTCTCCTACATTTCAACATAATGAAAAAGTACACTTATCACTTTAATAATTTCACGCTTTCTACACTTCTGGTTATTTTTCATCTATTTTTAGTGCTTTCAACTATTTTTCCTGCAATATAGTGTAAAATCTAGAAAATTTTTTTCTGGAAGGAAGATCATGTCGCAGCTTTCAACAATCATTGAACAAGCGTTTGAAGACCGTGCGAATTTTACAGCTGCAGATTGCTCTGCTGAAATTCGTCAAGCAGTAGAGGAAGTAATTGCTGGTCTAGACAATGGTACTTTACGTGTTGCTGAAAAAATCGATGGTGAATGGGTTGTTCATCAATGGATTAAAAAAGCGGTATTGTTATCATTTAAATTAAACGACAACAAACCAATGGAAGCTTGTGATCTTCGTTTCTATGACAAAGTAGAGACTAAATTCTCAGGTTGGACTGAAGAACAATTCAAGGCTGCTGGTGTACGTGTCGTACCACCTGCTGTCGCACGTAAAGGTTCTTTCCAGGCCAAAGGCGTGATCTTGATGCCTTCTTATGTCAACATCGGTGCTTATGTAGATGAAGGCACGATGGTTGATACTTGGGCAACTGTAGGTTCATGTGCACAAATTGGTAAAAATGTCCACTTGTCAGGTGGTGTAGGTATTGGTGGTGTGCTTGAACCGCTTCAAGCGAATCCAACCATTATTGAAGATAACTGCTTTATCGGTGCACGTTCTGAAATCGTGGAAGGCGTAATCGTTGAAGAAGGTTCTGTGATTTCAATGGGTGTATTCATTGGTCAATCAACCAAGATTTATGACCGTTCCACCGGCGAAATCCACTACGGCCGTGTACCAGCAGGTTCAGTCGTTGTTGCTGGTAGCCTCCCTTCTAAGTGTGGCACTTACAGCCTGTATGCTGCCATCATCGTGAAAAAAGTTGATGCACAAACTCGTTCTAAAACAAGTCTGAACGATCTATTACGTGAAGACTAAGATGTCTTAACTTAGAGGACACATTTGTGTTCCTCGGAGCTTCAACTGCTCCTCGTCTCTACGATTAGTAATAATCGTAGGGATTTTTATTTTTATACCCGGTTATTTATTTCTCATTGGTTAGTTTTGTTATGAATACGCTTCGATCTTCCGCAATTCCTGTCTCTGATCCGTCTGCGGGTTTACGCATTACGGAGATTTTCTATTCATTGCAAGGTGAAGCCAATGCCGCAGGACTACCAACGGTATTTATCCGTTTAACCGGTTGTCCATTACGTTGTAGCTATTGTGATACCACCTATTCCTTTGAAGGCGGTGAGCGTCAGTCTCTGGACGATATTATCCAGACCACGCTTGATTTTAAAACCCCTTATGTCTGTGTGACCGGTGGTGAACCACTGGCGCAGCCCAATGCCCTACCCCTGATGCAGCGACTGGCAGATTTAGGATGCGAAGTTTCACTTGAAACTAGTGGCGCTTTAGATGTGTCCAAAGTGGATTCACGTGTTTCCAAAGTCCTCGATTTAAAAACACCAACTTCAGGTGAAGTTGCACGGAATTTGCTTTCTAATCTCGATCATTTAACTGCACATGATCAAATCAAGTTTGTGATATGCAATCGTGAAGATTATGAATGGTCAAAGCAGCAGTTAGAACTGTACCAACTTCAAGACAAAGTGAGTACAGTTTGGTTTTCGCCTGCATTTGCGGTTGAAAAAGGTGCGGTTCGTTTACCACCACTGGCAAGTGATTTGGCTCAGTGGATTTTAGAAGACCATCTCCCTGTTCGTTTCCAGTTACAGCTACACAAGTTGTTATGGAATGATGAAACTGGTCGTTAATTTTTTGTAAAGTATTTTTTTTGGAGAATCAGCTTATGCGCCCTCGTGCCATTGTCCTGTTATCTGGCGGATTAGACTCAACAACATGTCTGGCTTGGGCGCAGGCACGCTATGAATGTATCGCACTCAGTTTTCGATATGGTCAGCGTTCAACGACCGAGCTGGATGCAGCAAAAGCTTTAACGCAACGTGCGGGTGTGGAACATAGAGTGATCAATATTGATCTGGGTAATCTGGGTGGCTCAGCCCTTACCGATCATAGTATTGAGGTGCCCGACCATGAACAGGCTGGCATTCCGATTACCTATGTTCCGGCACGTAATACTATCTTCTTGTCTTACGCCTTAGCAGCAGCTGAAGTGTTCGAAGCTGAAGCGATTGTCATCGGAATTAATGCGGTTGATTACTCCGGTTATCCGGATTGCCGTCCGGAATTTATCGAGGCATTTGCCAACATGGCACGCCTTGCAACCAAGGTTGGCGTAGAGGGTCAGGCGCTCAAATTTGAAACACCTTTGTTACATTTATCCAAAGCAAATATCATTCGCTTAGGTATTGAACATGGCGTAGACTACAGTCAAACGGTGTCATGCTATCAAGCAGATGACCAAGGACGTGCCTGTGGCAAATGCGACAGTTGTCGTTTACGTAAACAGGGTTTTGCGGACGCAGGTGTTGAAGACCCGACACGTTATATACCGTAATAACAAGGTAGAGTTTATGAAGAATTTAAAATCAAGCATCGTGCTTTCAGCAATTGTTTCAGCTGCTGCTATGTTCGCAACTACGGCTCAAGCGGCTGATGACAAATTACAACAAGCTTATAAAAGCACCAATGTAAAATCTGCATTGATCAATGTTTGTAAAAATGAAACTGGCAAAAGCAAAAAATTGACATCTGCTGAAGTCAGCAAATATTGTGGTTGTGCTATTGAAGCAGATGGCAAATTAACCAATGCACAAAAATGGGAAATTCAAAGCACTATTAACCAGAAGAAAAGCCCAGGCACTTTAGCTTTTGTACAGAAGCAGAATAAAGATCTTCAAGCATGCTTTGGTCCACAGTTAACAGGCAAACTGAAAACTTTGACTGAAGAAGCAATGAAATCAGCTCAAGCGGCACCAAAGAAATAAGATCTGCTTATTCTTTGATAAAATAAGCCACTATAGTGTGGCTTATTTTTTTAAAAAAATTTAAAGAAAACAGGAGTTTTTATGTCTGAAATTAGTTTGCTTGACCAGAATTTTCCTGCGACGACAGGCGAAATCAATTTAACCCAGTTGAATACAGAATGGCTGGTGATTTATTTTTATCCTAAAGATTCTACGCCAGGCTGTACCACTCAGGCAGTTGGCTTTTCCTGTTTAAAAGATCAGTTTGATGCTTTAAACACCACAATTCTTGGCGTATCCCGTGATTCGGTAAAAGCGCATCAGAACTTTACTGAAAAGCAGAATTTGAGTATCAATCTGATCAGCGATAAAGAAGAAATTTTGTGTCATCATTTTGATGTGATTAAAGAAAAGAACATGTATGGCAAACGAGTGATGGGCATTGAGCGTTCGACTTTCATTTTCCATAATGGTCAACTGGTGAAAGAATACCGTAAAGTGAAAGCAGCCGGTCATGCTGAGCAAGTGCTGGAAGATTTAAAAGCTTTGCAAGCTGCTTAATTGCATGCTTACCGTATAGACAAAAGCTCGAACCATTCGAGCTTTTTTTACAATAACGTTCATATCATCAAGTATTTTATATCTACCCTAGTTCATTGCACACTGGCCTGATAGATGAAGATTCACTTTATCCCCTACGCCGGCAATTCCTTTTTTCATACCAAAATCCCTACGGTTAATCACGGCAGATGCCTGAACATCAAGCAGGTTGGCATTCGACATACTGGGTTTAAAGGTTGTTTCAAAAATCACAGGCTTGGTCACACCACGCAGGGTTAAATGACCTAAAACATTGTATTTGCCATTGCCCAAGTCTTTAAACTGGATACTTTTAAAAATTACAGTCTTGTATTTTTCTACATAAAACAGGTCTTCGCCCAAAATCATATGTTTAAATAGCGGCTTACTAAAGCTTAAACTTTCCACATCCATGACCAGATGGGTTGAGGCATTTTGCGGTGCTTTAGCGTCAAACTGCATCGTGGATTGAACCTGATTGAACTTGGCTTTAACCACAGTCATTCCCATTGACTTGATCTCAAAACCGACATCACTTTTGGGAGTTAAGGTCCATGATCTTGCAAAAGACTGACTGGTCAAAGCTAAACAGATCGCCAAGCTAAGGAGCCCAGTTTTTATTGTTGTTTTCAATTTTAAATCCACCTTGTTTAATTTCTTATTGATCGGATTTAAGTACACGGCTTAATCTGAAACTAAACTTTCTTGTTTTTGAGCGAACAGGTTTTCGTTATTTTTATACCAGTTTATTGAAGTTTTTGTAAAATCATTCATGACTAACGGACAAAATGCTTGTGCTGGTTTTTCTCTTATAAGTGGCCCTGCTAGGCTAACAGGAGACTTGCGCCATCTTATAAAATTCTGATTTTATGAATTTTTTATACCAAACAGATCGTTTATTTTAAGCTCAATATATACTGAAATATCCATGTGCTCACAGTAATGAAAAGAGTTGTTTTCTGCGCTGACCATTCTCGATACCTATCTAAAATGACACACTTAGACAACTCTTAACCGATCTATCCACTTTCGTAGCCTGAATCAAATACTGAGGATTAATGACACTGCGACGCCCCACATTGTACAAGCAATGATGGCATCCAGTATTTTCCATGCTTTTGGATGTTGAAACCAAGGCGTCAGTATCTTTGCACCATATCCCAAACTAAAGAAGAAAAACCAGGAAGCACAGACAGCACCTAAAGCAAACCACCATTTTCCTAAGGCGTATTGGGTTGAAATTGATCCAATCAATATGACTGTGTCTAAGTAAACATGCGGATTCAGCCAAGTAAAAGTCAGGCAGATCATCAGTACTTGTAGAAAATGTTCTGTTAGCTGATCACTTGGTGCCAAAACCTCCGTTGATTTAAATGCGCTGATCGCATGGTGTAAACCATAATAAAACAGGAATCCTGCACCAATATATTTAGAAAATATAACAATATCCGGATAATGTTCAATGACACGCGCAAAGCCCAGTACGCCAAGCAGAATTAAAATGGAATCAGACAAAGCACAAATCACACAGACCCAGAACACATGCTGCTGTTTTAAACCTTGTTTTAATACAAAAGCATTCTGTGCACCGATACTGACAATCAGGCTCATTCCCACAGCAAAACCACTCACCATATAACTAAACATCACATTCCCCTTTTTTTGAATAAATGAATTATTCAACAAAATGAGTGCGATTAATTAAAACTAAGTTAATATCAATTTAACTAAATTATTTTTAGATAACAGCTATGCTGAATGCGAAACAATGTGAGGCTTTTTATGCAGTTGCAAAAACGGGAAGTTTCGATCTGGCTGCCGAACAGCTAAATATTACCGCCTCGGCAGTGACCCTACGTGTTCAAAGTCTGGAAAAAAAATTGGGACAATTGCTTTTGGTGAGAGATCGGCCTTGCCGCGTGACCCAATCAGGACAAACTTTATTGCATTATTTACAGCATCAACGTTTGCTAGAACAGAATCTGATGCAGGATTTGGGTGGACAGCTGCAACATGAAGGTTTCTACTGCCTGAATATTGCCACCAATGCTGATTCACTCGCGACCTGGCTATTACCAACCTTACAAACCCAGCTGATCCAGCATAAAATTGTGCTGCATTTTCAGGTAGATGATCAATCACAGACTCATCATCTGTTAGAAGCAGGTCTCGTCAATGCCTGTTTGAGTACAGAGAGTAAGGCAATGAAAGGTTGCCGGGCTGAGTTGATCGGACAGATGCAGTATCGTCTGGTCGCCACCCCTGACTTTTCCCGAAACTGGTTTCATCAAGGGGTACATCGGGATGCGCTACGCCTTGCCCCTGCCATTATTTTTAATGAAAAAGACCAACTCCATACCCAATTTATTCAGCACGAATTTGGCCTGAACCTTGCTCAATATCCTCATTTCTTTATTCCATCGACCCATGCATTTTTTGATGCGATTGTCATGGGTCTAGGATATGGCTGGCTGCCGGACTATCAAACCAGGGATTTGCTGGAGTCAGGTCGACTGCTTGAACTTTCAAGTGAGATGCGAATTGAAGTACCCTTGTATTGGCATCACTGGAAAGAACAGTCGTCTGCCCTGGAAATTTTAGGCGAATGTTTGAAACAGCATGCTCAAACTACCATGAATCAACCCATAACAACCTGATACTTTTAAACTAGATTGGTTTTATCATTCTGGGCAAATTTTTCACTGAGTTGCTGATAGGTCGTGGTTTTTTGGAAATTCTCTAGAAAATCAATTGTGCCTTGTGGAAATTTATCCCGTTGAATTTCGCCACGATAATAAGCTTCACGCATCGGCGTGGCGGATAAGGCATCTTCAAGACTGTCAAGTTCGACCATTTCCCATTCTGGAAAAAACTTTAAATAATAAGAAGAATCATCTTTAAAATGCCCGATCAGTCCGATTTTAGCATCCGGTTCAATAACCTGATTCACCAGCGATTTCACCAGTTTTTGCCATTTTTCATCATTATAAACATCTATGACTTCTACAAATTTGATCCGAGCCCGATTTTCTGGACTAAAATTTGACAGGATCATGGCTTCACGCTCCGAAGCCAAAAATGGATTCTTGATATTACGTTCATTTTGTGCAGAACCAAGAGCCAAAATCACATTCTGACTGTGCTGCAGGGCAATGTTAATGGTTTGCATGTGTGCCAGATGAAAAGGCTGAAAACGGCCAATGAAAACCAGATAATCAAATGTATAGTTCATAAGGGATCAGTTTTTTATGACTCATGAGTTGTGCTGCCCCAATAAATATGCGACATAATCATTCCCATAAAATCAAATTAAGTTTTAAAGCAAGGATAGTACGATGACACTGAGCTGTATTCAACAACCTCATGAGCATTTGAATGCGAATTTAGAACATGGTGTACTCACTTTGGCCATCAATCGCCCGGAAGCGAAAAATGCGTTATATAGCGAACTTTATCTCTGGATTGCGAAAGCTTTAGATGAAGCAGATCAGGCGCCTGAAGTTCGTGTGGTCGTTTTACGTGGTCAGGATGCAGACTTTAGTGCGGGCAATGATATGCAGGATTTTATGAAATCTGCTGCGAAGAAAGGTCAGGCACCCGCCGCTGAAGGCCCACCGTTTGTTTTACTGAAATCTGCTGCAAAATTTTCCAAGCCATTGATTGCAGCCGTGCGTGGTGTTGCAATCGGCATTGGCGTGACGATCTTACTGCATTGTGATCTGGTCTATAGTGACAATACCGCCCTGTTCCAGATTCCATTTGTCAGTCTGGGTCTATCGCCTGAAGGTGCTTCAAGCAAGCTGTTGATTCAGCAAGCGGGTTATCATAAAGCGGCCGAATTATTGCTGACTGCGCAAAAATTCAATAGCGAAAAAGCACTCGACGCAGGTCTGGTGAATAGCATTGAAGAAGATGTTTATACTAAAGCAGCAGCACAAGCTGCCCAGCTCTCTGCCCTGCCATTGGCATCACTGGTGCAATCTAAAGCCTTGATGAAACATAATGTGAATGAAATTGTGGAATGGATTGACCATGAAGCAGAAATTTTCATGCAGCGTGTTGGCTCGCCAGAAATGCTGGAAGCGGTTCAAGCCTTTATGCAAAAACGTAAACCTGATTTCACACAATTCAACTAATTTTCAAACTTATGAGTTCAATGAGGTGGTTTAGACTGCCTCAATCTTTTATTTTTCCAAGAATCTGAAGTATGCCAAATCAAAACTCCGAAACCTCTTCCCAAACAACAGATAGCTCAAATCCAGAAAAGAAACGTTATTACGAACCTGCACCTCAAGATATAGATGTCGATAATTTTCGTAAAGTGATTGAAAGCCGACGTTCAGTGCGTAAGTTTACCAAAAAGCCTATTCCCGTTGAAGTTCTGGATGCCTGTCTAGATCTGGCATTGTTGGCCCCGAATTCGTCGAACTTGCAGCCTTGGACTTTTTATGTGGTACAAAACCTAGGCAAGAAAAAACGTCTGGTCAAAGCCTGTATGAGTCAACTGGCAGCCAAAACAGCTTCTGAGCTAATTGTCTGTATCGCACGTACCGACCGTATCGATGAAATGGCGAAACGTAATGTGAATGAATTTCCATTTCCTGAAGCACCGCCCGCGATTAAGAAATACTATAAATATATTCCTTACAACTATAAGACTGGTTATCTGAATGCTTTCGGTAACTTTAAGAAAGTGGCTTTCAAAGTTGCCCGTACATTGGATAAACAAATGCCAGTATCTGCTTTCAGTCCGGCTGATGCGAAACTGTGGGCGACCAAAACGACGGCGCTCGCTTGTGAAAATCTGGTCTTAGCTTTACGTGCTTATGGTTTTGACAGCTGTATGATGGAAGGTTTTGATGAGCCGATGGTTCGTGAAATTCTGAAATTAAATGATGAACAGTATCCAGTCATGGTAATTGGTGCGGGTGAACGTGCTGAAGATGGCGTGTTCTTCCCACAGTACCGTTTTGATCGTGAGCTGTTTATTCAGAAGGTTTAAGCTTCTCATCTTAGAAATTAAATAGCTTAAATCTGGTATATCTCTTGTGACATGGATGTCACATCATTCACTCTTTATTCGTTAAAAACTATATAAGATAAATCTTAACGGAAATTTCATATTTTTTATTAGTGCCCTTTCATAAGTTATTTTTTACTCAGGTGCAAATTTTAGATGCCAGAAATTAAATCTTAGATTGAGTCTTTTCCCATTATTTGGCTAGTGCTCAGTAAATATTTTTAAAGCTTCCACACTACCCAAAATATGTACAATTCCGATTCTTCTTCCATTAATTTTTTGATTATAAGTTTTGAATTCAAGATCCAATTTAGTGATTTCTCTAGTTAAATTTCTTTTTAATCGAAAATTAAGCCGAGCTAAAAAGTTTAAAAAATTTTTACACAATCACACAAAATGTCTATTGTGGAATTTAAAAGATAGTTTATTTTTCTTCTATTTTTTATGAAGCTATTTTTTATACTTTAAAAGTATAAAAAAATTAAATATTAATATAAAACAATATCTTAATCTATTTTAAAAAGACTTATAAAACTATTTTAAGCTTACTGAATTAAAGTCAAGGTAAAAAGAAAGATGAATTTTCCGAAATAAAAAAATGCTAACCGGAACAAATATTTAAGTATTTCTTAATTGAAAATGGTATTTTTTGTGATAGATCATTTAATCATTAAGATGATTTAATCAGTTCGCATAATAACAATAGATAAATAAAAAAAAATGTGACTGAAATTTTGGCTCTCTAGTTCTTTTATAAAAAGAGGCTCGAAGAAGCAAAAAAGAATTAGAGGGTTCATCTTAAACAGAAGTTAAATAGGAGGTGAAGACGTACTGAAGATAAGATTCATAACCTTGTAACAGGATAGCAAATATTTTGAAATAAAATGCATTTTTTTAAACAAATTAAAAAGACCCTAACATATAGAAGAGTTGAGGCCATGACAAAAAAGTACAGTAAATTTTTATCCATTCCTACAGATTTTAATTTAGAAGATTCACCCTATCATTGGATTAGTCAAGTACATACCCAATATGTGCAAAATGTTGACTATGCCTTAAAGAAATACGGTTTAGACAATTCTCGCAGACGTATTTTGCTAGCATTAAAATTTAAAAATAGAGCGAGTATTTCTGATTTATCTGACATGTTGATCTATAAGATGTCCACTACCACTAAAATCATCTATCGCCTGAAAGATGAGGGATTAGTACATACTTATTCCTGTGAGGATGATGCACGAATTACCCGAGTATTATTAACCGAAAAAGGTCAGCAAATGATTAAAAAGATTAATGATCTTAGTGTTGTTGTACTAGAGCAATCTTTCGACGGTTTAACACCGTTGCAAATTGAAAAAATGCTACATAGTCTTAAGCATATTTTCCGCAATCTGGCTCCTTCGCATTAATTGAATCAAAGGTAAATTAAAGTATATAAAAATTGAGTTAAAATCAGGGGAAATTATATTTTTTTAAATTTCAGGACTTAATATTATAATAATTAGCATAAAAGATATCTATTCAAAAATAATAGATATCTTTTATAATTAAAAAATAATCATCTATTTAATTCAAATTATAAATCATTTTAACTGGATAAAAACCAATTACGAAATGGTACTTACCTTTAAATCAGAAAATTGAGTTAAAAGAAAAAATGAAAAAATATTAACAATGAGTAGTTTATTTATTTTAAATGGTTGTCAAGTAACAGCACCAACTATGAAAAATAGAATTAGCTTTGAAATGGATAATCAATATTGGCCAATCCATAGCATAGTTTACAAAAATAACTGGCCTGAATGTGGCAATTTATCAGGAACACCAGATGCTATAAAAAAGCAAAAATATATTACGACCTATAGTAGCTGCAAGGTTTCCCCTGAAGGTTATGTACCTGAACAAATTATTATTGAATATGCGCCTTGGTTAACTTATGAAGAGCAAATAAAAAAGGATATGGCGTTCCTGAAGAACTACGTTATGCTGGTGGAGAAGAGGCAGAAGAAAAAAGACTCGCTATAATGGCAGCGCAACAGGAAGGTGTAGCAAAAATCCCAGCCACAGCATGGAACCGTATTGTACTCACTCCTCCTCAAGAAGTAGAAAAATATAAGTACCAAGTTCCTGAAGGTAAAGGCAACCGTAGTCGAGGCAAAGACATTCATTACCTCATTTCCCTGAATCCCGATGGTAGCTACGACATAAAAACCAAATTGTATTGGGTCTCAAAATATCAAGAATTCTGGAATTGAATTTCAATTGTAAGCCTATGATAAAGCCCGCTTGATTTCAGGTAGACTTCTGCTTATATAGCTATCTGTAAACAACTCAAGCTCATATTGTTCTCAATTTCCGATAATCAATCCAGTTACAATGAAACCCGACGGGTACACGTATTGGTAAATGAATGGTTGTAATCGGCCCTTCAGCCATATGCTGTGCATCCAGAATCACCACTTTGGATGGGCGTCCATCTAAAGCATGAACATAAGACATCAGCCAGCCATCATTTTCAGCTTGAGCACCTTCCCGTGCGACGAATATCACCTCTCCTGTTACCCAGTTTTCTCCAAAAGAATAGCTTTCTGAATTGCCAGTTTCCACATCATGGCTCAAAAGAGTATTGCTGCTGACATGAGAAGGATCATCAAACTCGCCAAAGGAAATAGTGTAGACATAGCGATAAGGCCGACCTGTATAAGCTTCATTAATCCGTGGGAATTCCTGTTTCATCTCGGATAATATCGTCCGAACCACTTTTCCAGTACCGTGTTCAAAAATGAATCGTTCTAGCCGAATATCCTGATCTTCAATCGGTCCCTGAATCGAACTGACCAATGCTTTGGAGTGCACCACCGCATCCATAACCACATCACCAGAATCCAGCTCATAAGCATTCACGGTATGAAAAATAAAACAGGGATCAATCTCATACCAGCGAATATCAATTGCTTTACCGCCAAAAGGCAATATACCAATGCGTGCCTGCCGTTTTGGATTCCATTGATATGGCAACATTGAACCCTTTAATGCACTGCGTACAGAAAAGTTCACATTCAGATCCAGAATCAGCACCTGAGATTTGGTAATGGCACAATCATGAATCATCGGACCATGTTTCACTGGAATGTCGACATGATGTTTCAACTTACCTTTTGAATCTATCTGCAAATAAAAAACTTTGTTCTGACTTAAAGCATCATAACAAATCGCATGAATATCGCCCGTTTCAGGATCAATATGCGGATGGGCAGTAAATGGAAAATCCTGATCATCTTCAAATAAATGATGTCGTTTTGACTCCAGTGCAGCATTCAACTCAACTGGATATGCACCCGCTTCTACCAGTGCCCAGATTTTTCCGGCAAAGTGGATGACATTGGTATTGACTGCATCCGCGATACCTCGCGTTTTACCGGGAATTTGTGGTCGATGAAGTTTTTTCTGCACACTGGCAGAACCGATATAACTGCTTTTATACCAATGTGCCTCACCACCCTTCAGTCTGAGCGCATGCAACATGCCATCGCCCGTAAACCAGTGATAGTTGCGTGGGTTTTTGACTGTAATAGGATTTGGACCAATCCGCATTAATGCACCATCCAGTTCTGCAGGAATCTGCCCTTCAACCTTTAAATCTGTGGAAAAGGTTCCTGCCGCTCTGGTGCAAATATACCTTCCAGATAGGGATTATCTGGCGAATATGGAATGCGCTGATGCAGGATTTCTGTACCGTACTGGATAGATTTACTGAGGGTATTCTTAAGCGCACTGTTCAGCGGTTTTGGCCACGGCATTGTTATTTTCCTTATTATATTTTTTCTTTGGATTATTCTGGAAGAAATGATAATAACAAAAGCAGGTCGGCTGGTTTCTGAATCTAGATTAACGGCGCGCTAAGTTAAACGCGCCGCAGCAGAGTATCAATTTTAGACTTTGATATCCAGAAGCTGAATAAACTCAAAAGCTGGCTCTTCATAAGGATGACTTTCTTTCAGCACCTTGGCCACATCGACTGCCTTTTCATCAGGCACCAGAATTTCTACCCGCCATTCTTCCACCTGTTCCAATTTTCCCACTTCACCAATATGAGGATCTGCACCTTCTTGCGGTTTAAACTGCCCAGTTCCTAAAACTTGCCAGGCGCAGTCCGTATACTCACCAATACCACCCGCTCCTGCTGCAAATATCGCATTCTTAGTGTCTTCCAGATTTTCATCCGGCACGTAATAAATCAGCTTTAACATATATTCCTTCCTGAAATTCAGTTACTTGTCGTATTGTTAAGCGCTTGGGTAATCATCTTCAATGCAGGATTTTGGGAATTCTTGTTAAATGTTGCATACAAGCCCAGTTTTGGCAGTGCCTGATCAGTCTGGATAATTTTTACATGCTCATTCAAAAAACGCAGTAAATATTCGGGCGCAAAACTAAAGCCCATTCCCATATTGGTCAGATTGATGTGTTGCAAGACATTGGTCACCCACAACGGCTGTTCATGTTCGAGTTGATCAATGCAGAGCAGTTTATCCAGCTTCTCATAAAATACGGGCGAAGCATTCTGCTCGCACATAATCATATTGTGATTTTTCAGTTCCTGTAATTTCAGGATTCGATCTGTAGGATGTAAATGCTGAGCGGCAACCAGATAAATTTGCTCGGTTAATAAATGAATATTCTCAAAATCTGGATGGTCCAGATGAAAGCGGGTAATACATCAATCCAGTTCAGCATTTTTTAGCCGCTGAATCTGTTCCATACAGGTCAGGCTATGCAGATGGATTTTTAAGTCCGGCATGGTTTTTTTAAGCTGGGCCAGAATCTGTGGCATCACTTTTATTTCTGCGACATTCAGGAAGCCAATGTGAATCTGGTTATTTTTCTGCTGCGCAACCTGACGCGCTGCTGCTACTGCCAGTTTGGCATTTTCCAGTGCTTTTTCGGCATAGATCTGAAAAGCCTGCCCTTCATCGGTGAGTTTGACCTTTCTGGATGAACGATCAAACAGCATGACGCCTACTTCCTGCTCCAGATCCTTAATTTGCTGGCTTAATGACGGCTGAGCGGTAAACAGTTTTTCGGCAGCCTTGGTAAAACTTTGTTGCTGCGCCACAGTAATAAAATAGCGTAAATGTCGAAGTTCCATAGCCTGCCCGGTTTCTGATCAGGTCAGCATCTTAAGATTATGACCCACGTATTGCAAATAAGAATAGGTCGATAGTTTATATGAATATCGCTATATCAACAGATCCTGTTTTACTAGACTGCCTGATTATATAGATAGCTTGTTCTTCACCTATACACATGGAGTCTTGTATGACACAACACTATGACACTGATGTTCTGATCATTGGTACCGGTCCTGCAGGTTCAACATTAGGTTTGGCTTTGGCGAATTATGGTATCAAGGTACAACTGTTTACCCAGTTTAGCTGGCTGGCCAATAGTCCACGTGCCCATATTACCAATCAGCGTGCCATGGAAGTATTACGTGATTTAGGTATTGAAGAACAGGTTAAAGAGATTGCAACACCATGGGAACAGATGGGTGAAAGCCTGATTACCACCAGTCTGGTCGGCGAAGAAATCGCCCGTTTAAGTGCATGGGGTACCGGTGATGAACGTCATGGTGACTATATCCAAGGCAGTCCATGTCCATTAGTCGATCTGATTCAGCCAAAAATGGAAGCTTTACTGGTGAAAAATGCCGGTGAACGTGGTGCAATTTATAACTTCAATACTGAATACCTGTCACATGTGCGAGATGAAGATGGCGTGACTGCGACCTTCCTGAATCGCATTACCAATACTGAATTTAGCTTAAGAGCAAAATATCTGGTGGGTATGGATGGTGCTAAATCTCGTGTATTGGAACAGCTTGATTTACCTCTTGAAGGTGTCATGGCACGTGCCGGTACAGTGTATGTGACCTTTAAAGCTGATTTGACTAAATATGTACAGCACCGTCCTGCGATTCTGCAATGGATCGTGAATCCTGAAGCCAGCTTTGGCGATCTCGGTATGGGATTGTTACGTGCCATTACGCCATGGAATGAATGGATCATGGGTTGGGGCTTTGACATTTCCAAAGGCGAACCACAAGTTACTGAAGAACAGGTCCGTGCCCGCCTGAATGCTTTTGTTGGTACTGAAGTCGAAGAAGTTGAAATCCAGAAATTATCGTACTGGTATGTGAACCAGACCTGGGCCACTGAATATTCTAAAGGTCGAGTGTTCTGTGGTGGTGATGCAGTACACCGTCATCCACCATCGAGTGGCCTAGGTTCAAATACCTGCATGCAGGATGCCTTTAATCTAGGCTGGAAACTGGCATACGCGGTAAAAGGCTGGGCTGCACCTTCCCTGCTGGATTCCTATACCACCGAGCGTGCACCGGTCGGCAAGCAGATTGTAGCGCGTGCGAACCAGTCACGTTTTGATTATAAATACCTGAAAGAAGTCTTTGGTTTTGATCAAGGTGTGACGACTCAGAAGCAAATGCTGGAACGTATCTTTGCGGAAGATGAGCAAGGTGCTGAAATCCGTCAAAAACTATTTGAAGCTTTGGAAATTAAAAACTTCGAATTTAATGCACAAGGTGTAGAACTGAACCAGCGATATAGCTCCAATACGGTGATTGCAGAATCCGAGCCTGAGATTTTTGAAAAAGATGAGCAGCTTTATTTACAGGCAACCACTCGCCCAGGCGCTAAAGTTCCGCATACTTGGCTGATCAATGCCAAAGGTCAAAAGCAGTCGACACTGGATATTACGGGTAAAGGTCGTTTTACCCTGCGCACAGGTTTATCCGGTAAAGGCTGGAAACAGGCGGCAGAAGCATTGGATTTGCCATATCTGGATGTGACTCAGATTGGTTCACGTGACTATCGTGATGTGTATGGAACCTGGAATGCCAAGTCTGAAATTCATGAATCTGGTGCAGTACTGGTTCGTCCGGATGGTTATGTGGCTTGGCGTTATCAGGACAGTACCAATAAAGCTTTTGATTATGAAAATACGTTAAAGGCGGTATTGAAGCAGGTTCAATTGGTTATTTAAATTATAAAGCCACCTTAATGGTGGCTTTCTTAAAGCTGATGATCAAGAACCCTGCAGCAAGTAACTACCCACAACGAACAATATTTGTAGTCCTACAACAATACAAAACAACATCCAGCCTTTCTGACGCATTGCCGCCTTATCCATTATTCTAAGTGTTTTAGCCATGTCATCACCTCATCTTTGAGAATTGATACTGAACCGATCTATTCCATCTTTCTTTTATAGTGCAATAAAGTTGTGCATAAAACATACCATAGCACTTTATATACAATATAAAAGCAAAATCTAAACCAACTCAGCAGGAAGAAAAAAAATTAAAAAATCAGAATGCTTAAAAAGCAAAAATCCACCAAATTGGTGGTTGAATAATCCTATGTTAGTGAATTTATTTTAATTTTTCCATACAGTAAAATTAAGATACTATTTAAAAACAATATTTATAATAAAAAATTCATTCACCTTGTTTTAATTTCCAAGATGAGAATAAAAACACGGACATTGTACCAGCCAAATTCACTGCTAATTCTGCATGTCTTGGAGAAGGTTTAAAGTTTATTTTACCTTGCCCATGAGCATCACCCACTTTATTTCTCAATGATCCTAAACCTTCAATGATGGAACTACATCCTCCGAGAATTTGTTTGAAAGTCTGCTCCGTATGTTGAGATGGAGCAAGGTTTAATTCTTTACTCACCAATCTATACAGTTGATTTATATCTGGAGCATTGCCATAACCGACTTCGTATTCATCAAGAATATATTTGCAGGTCGATTCTAAAAGTGTTCGAGCTAATGTAATCGCACCTTCAGGATCTGTACTTCTTCGCTCTAATGCTTTCTGCCATATTTGATGTATATAATCCGAGCTTAATTCAGCAATCTTCAACTGTACTACCTGATCCAATGGAGGAACATCTAGACTTTCTAATACATTAAAGAATTCTTTAAATTCCGAATAAATATAATTTTCACGTTCAGCGTAAGATTCAAAATCCCACTTAATCCTAGCTTCAAATTCATCTAATGTGCGTGTGTCTTTAATAAAAAATGGAATATATTCATAAAAGTTTTTAAATGTCAGTAACTCTTGTCTAAGCTGCATAAATGCCTCTGAAGAACCTTTTTCATAAGTATCAGTAGCTCTAGCTATTAGCAATTCTTGTAAAAGTAAAACTTTTTCAATTAAATCGGACATTTGAGGACTCTTTATTCATTTTTTAATCTTTTTCAATTCTATATCTAATCACCTATAAATCTATAATTTGCTTATTAAAAAAGCCCCTTTCGGGGCTTTTTTAATTCTTGATTATATCAATTAGCCAATAAATTTACGTGCATTACGGAACATACGTAACCAAGCACCGTCTTGATCCCAGTCTTCTGGTTTCCAGGAATGCTGGAGCGCGCGGAAGTTACGTTCAGGGTGCGGCATCATAATCGTTGCACGGCCATCCTGAGAGGTTACACCGGTAATACCTTCCGGTGAACCATTCGGGTTCAACGGATATTGTTCAGTTGCATTGCCATGGCTGTCGACATAACGTAGAACCACCTGATTCGATGCATTCAGTGCAGCAAAGTTTTCCGCCGTTGCAACTGCACGACCTTCACCATGCGCCACAGCGATCGGCAGAATCGAACCTTGCATGTCTTGTAACAATACTGAATTCGATTTTTCCACACGAACGTTCACTGCTCGCGCTTCAAATACTTCAGACGTATTGCGATGGAAACGTGGCCAAGCATCCGCACCCGGAATTAATGGAGCCAATTGAGACAACATTTGACAACCATTACAGATACCGAGCGAGAAGGTTTCTTGACGGTTGAAGAATTTCTCAAACTGGTCACGCAATTTAGCATTGAACAATACGGATTTCGCCCAGCCCCCACCAGCGCCCATCACGTCACCATACGAGAAGCCACCACACGTTACCAAACCTTCGAAATCATCCAGGCTGATACGACCTGCCAGCAAGTCACTCATGTGGACGTCAACGGTATTGAAACCGACTTTGTCGAAAGCTGCCGCCATTTCAATATGACCATTCACACCCTGCTCACGCAGAATTGCCATATTTGGACGACGCAAGTTAATGAAAGGTGCTTCAATCGCTTCGTTCAAGTCGAATGTTGGTTGGGCGATAATACCTTTGTGCGCTTTATCAGTAATTAAGGCAAATTCCTGATCTGCAGTTTGTACGTTGTCACGTAGGCGCTGGATTTGATGAGAAACTTCAGTCCATGCCACTTGCAGGTCAGCACGTTCAAGTACCAGACCATTGATAGACAATTGGTCCGTATTGTTTACACTACCAACCACTGCAATTGCATCTTTAAGCGTAGATGCTGTAACTTCAGCTTGTAATGCTTCCCAATCTGCTTTGGCAATTTGTAGAACTGCACCAATCTCTTCAGCAAATAGGCTTGCAGTTGATTGATTTTCTAGAGCAACACCCAGACGTGATGCGAACATCATTTCTGCAACAGTCGCCAATAAACCACCATCACCGATGTCATGATACGCCTTGATCAAACCACGGTTGTTCCAGTCTTGAACTAATGCGAAGAATGCTTTGAAGTCATCGAAGCTATCCACATCAGGAGTAACTGAACCAATTGCTTTGTATACCTGCGCCAGAATCGAACCGCCTAAACGGAACTGACCTTTAGACAGATCAATACGAACCAATATAGATTCAATATCTTTCAGTTCAGGAGTCAATGTTTGACGCACATCAGTCACTGGCGCAAATGCAGTGATCACGCCCGACATTGGAGAAGTCACAGACTTGTCTTCACCTTCATCATTCCAGGTGGTACGCATAGACAATGAGTCTTTACCGACTGGAATCGCGATACCCAGTGCAGGACACATTTCCATACCGATGGCTTTCACGCCTTCGAACAATGCCTGATCTTCGCCCGGTTGACCCGCAGCAGCCATCCAGTTTGCAGACAATTTGATGTCGCTGATTTTTTCAATCTTCGCAGACATGATGTTCGAGATCGATTCAGCCACCGATAAACGTGCAGAAGCAGCAGGATTTAACAAGGCTACTGGAGGACGCTCACCCATTGCCATCGCTTCACCAGTGTAACCGACAAGACTTGTTGTAGTCACAGCAGCATCTGCGACAGGAACCTGCCAGCGACCTACCATTTGGTCACGTGCGACCATACCGGTAATTGAACGGTCACCAATACTGATCAGGAATGATTTAGAAGCAACAGTCGGGTTTTTAAGAACGCGATAAATCGCATCTTTTAAATCGGTGACTTTAGCCGCATCAAAGTCATCGCCTTTGCGTTCAATCGTTTCATAGGTACGGCTCATACGTGGCGTACCGCCAAGCATCACCTGCATTGGCATATCCACTGGTTTGTTGCCGAACAATGGATCTTCAACGGTTAAGTGACGTGCTTCAGTCGCTTCACCCAGTACTGCGAACGGGCAACGTTCACGTGCACAGATTGACTCAAATAATTCTAAAGAAGATGGACGAATCGCCAATACATAACGCTCTTGCGCTTCGTTTGACCAGATTTCCATTGGCGACATGCCAGGTTCTAAAGATGGAATCTTACGAAGATCCAGCACTGCACCTAATTCGTGATCATTCACCAGTTCAGGCATGGCATTTGATACACCACCCGCACCCACGTCATGTATCGACACGATTGGGTTGTGGTCTTCCATGCGCCAGCAAGTATCGATCACTTCTTGGCAACGGCGTTCCATTTCCGGGTTTTCACGTTGTACCGAAGCAAAATCAAGGTTCTCGCCGAGTTTACCGCTATCTACAGAAGATGCAGCACCACCGCCAAGACCGATCAGCATGGCTGGACCACCGAGCACGATCAGCAAATCACCTGGTAAGATCGGATCTTTTTCAACGTGATCTGGACGGATATTTCCGTAACCACCCGCGATCATGATGGGCTTATGGAAACCTTTAACATCGCCATTGACGTTTTGTTCAAAGGTACGGAAGTAACCGTTTAAAGCTGGACGACCAAATTCGTTATTGAACGCAGCACCACCCAATGGGCCTTCAATCATAATTTGTAACGGCGATGCCATACGGGATGGTTTGCCGTAGTTTTCTTCCCAAGGCTGTTCAAAGCCCGGAATATTCAAGTTAGATACCGTAAAGCCGGTTAAACCTGCTTTAGGCTTACCACCACGACCGGTCGCGCCTTCGTCACGGATTTCACCGCCTGAACCTGTCGCTGCACCGGCAAATGGCGCAATCGCAGTTGGATGGTTGTGGGTTTCCACTTTCATCAGGATATGCGCGGCCTGGCTCTTGTATTTATAAACCTGATGGCCGTTGTCTTCTTGAGTTGGATAAAAACGCTGGGTATCCGAACCAACAATCACCGAAGCGTTGTCTTTATAAGCCGACAATACATCTGTTGGTGATTCTTTATAGGTGTTCTTGATCATCTGGAACAATGACAATGGCTGAACTTCACCATCAATCGTCCATTCCGAACCAAAAATTTTATGACGACAGTGCTCAGAGTTGGCTTGCGCAAACATCATCAGTTCGATGTCATTCGGATTACGACCTAGCTTGATGAAAGCCTCAGTCAGATAATCAATTTCGTCCATTGATAATGCAAAACCAAATTCATTATTGGCTTTTACCAGTGCTTCTTTACCTTCACCCAGAATATCAATCGAGTTCAGTGGTTTTGGCGCAGTTTCTACAAATAATACCGCAGCATCTTCAATCGCATTGAATACGCTTTCGGTCATACGGTCGTGAAGTACTTGCAATGCTTCTTTAGAGAGCTCTTTTACGCCCTTCAAAGTAAACAAAACGCCGCGTTCAAGTCGATGAACCGGCGTATTACAGTTTTTGAAAATGTCCGTCGCTTTAGAGGACCAAGGAGAGATGGTTCCGACGCGCGGTGTGACTAAAATCTGGATTTCATCACTTGCAGCCTGGTGCAATTCAAAAGATTGACCATCGTTGAGAAGCTGTAAAGCGGATTGCTGTTGTTGCTCGCTGAGCGCTTGGTCAAAGAGGTAGACCCATTGACTTTCAATTGATTGAACAGAACTAATTGACGTCAAACGCGATAATAGTTGAGTTTTCTTAAAAGAAGAATGTGCGGGTGCACCGGCAACGATAAACATGCTGATTTTGGCTCCACGGGATGGTATGAACAACCATGCCACAATGTGACTTGAGAGAGCGCATATTCTACTGTGAAATAAGGAAATCGGCTAGATGCCAAATCAGAAAACTACGTCTGAAATATCCTGGACTTTTAAAATATTTCGTTTATTTTCAGTCAGGAAAATTGAATGTAGTCGCACAGGTTAACACATTTTTTTCAAGAAAAATCAAAACCGCTTCAGAATAATTTTCTGCATAAAAATTGTATTATTTTTCAACAACAATCGGGACAAAATCAAATTCAGGTTTTATGTCATGACCTGCCAAAACTCCTATTTAGGCCAAAATGAAATACTTGATTACAAGATTTCATAAAGTCGTATTTTTGCAGACTGTTTTTGATTCTTTTGATTGACTCTTAACTTTGACTTTTAAGATTAGAAAACTGGTTAAAGGTCTTCTGCCGTTTTCTGTACTACAAGGAACAGTTCTCCGCTCATCTCCGCCATTCCAGCACCAGAAGCAGATTACTCCCCATAGAAACGAATAATTAATACTGAGCGGTATTTTAATCTGACATCATCTGCGGGGGAAAAACCGGACATCCATTCTCACCTTCTAAAAGAATAAAAATAAAGTTTCTTATTTGGGCCTTTTATTTTTTTATATTTGATTTTTATCTTCTCAGATCATAATTAAGCGAAATTTACTCATCTAAAAGACCAAAAAATATATCGAAAAAATCCCCCACCATATCCAATATTTTGAAATTTCATCATTTATTCATGAGCTCTATTATGCGTAAAAAACACAATATAAATAGCAAAATACCACTTATATTTATGAGGAAATTTACCAGGAATTATGAGGCTTATATAAAAAAATAATGAAGAAATGATTAATAATAAAATTTTGTTACCTTTTTTATTTAATCCTTATTACCATGTTTTATTTAACTTGAAAATTTAAAATAAATATTTGTAATTAATAGAAAATATCAAAAATTTTCTTTTTTATTCAACTAACAGAGCTACAGACTCACATGTCTATATCAGCTAAAAATCTTACCAAATAGACACTTCATCAGTAAATTTGATGATTCTATGTTAAGCTCTAGCCGAATTGCTGAGGAATTGTCCAAATTCTGGGCCTGGCAATGGTTTTTCCTTTCTGCTGTAGAGATGAATATAAATTCTATATTCGGACACTAATTTTTTGATGTTCTATAGCTTCACTGCTCTGTCTATTTTAGAGCCTTAATCTGTCACCAATGATTTAATTTTCAAAAACAAAAGGTGACCCGCTTAAGGAGTATGTATGTTTCAATTCACTAGTACAGCAACTGTACTATTGATGGTGCTTTTCTATGGCATCACTTTTTTACTATCGTTACGTATTAAACAGAAAAATGAAAATGTTGATGGCTACATGGTCTCGAATGGCTCCATCGGATTTGGAATGTCTGCGGCCAGTATGACCGCCACCTGGATTTGGGCCGCATCATTTTATGCAGCAGCTTCATCCGGATATACATACGGCGTTTCCGGTGCCCTCCACTATGGTTTATGGGGTGCGCTGATGATTTTATTTATCTATCCCTTTGGCAAGCGCTTTCGTGAACTGGCGCCTAATGCACATACTCTGGCAGAAATCATGCATGCCCGGCATGGCAATCAAAGCCAGATGATTCTGGCGGGTTCCAATATTGTGGGTAGCGTGATCAGCCTGATGGTGAACTTTACCGCTGCCGGGGCACTGGTTGAGATTTTATCTCCTTTAAGCTTTATCCATGGCGTGCTGATTACCGGTATCGGTGTACTGTCCTATACCCTCTGGTCGGGGTTCCGTTCCTCAGTCTTTACCGATTTCGGTCAGCTGGTGGCGATGATTGTCGCGGCTGTGATCATTATTCCAACCTTGTTCTTTACCTTAGGCGGACCTTCCCTGTTTCAAAGCGGGATTCACAACCTGCAACCGGAACAACTGGATTTTTTCTCTAAAACGGCCTTTCTGGAACAAGGCGCGCCGTTTTTTGTTGCCGTATTGGCCTATGCGATTGGTAATCAGACCATTGCCCAGCGCCTGTTTGCAGTCCGTGAAGACCTGATAAAACCGAGTTTTATCACTGCCACCATTGGTTATGCTGCAATTGTCATTGGTCTAGGCATGCTGGGGTTATTGGCACTATTTGCAGGTATTCAGCCCATTGATGGCAACCTGAATAACCTGATTCCGCAAATGGCAGCGACTTATCTTTCTCCATTTATGGTCGCGCTGTTATTCATCATGGTGATTGGAGCCCTGTCTTCTACCGCTGACTCGGATCTGTCTGCCCTGTCTGCGATTGTCATGACGGACATTTATGGCAAACAGATTGCGAAAAACAGCCCTGATCCAAAGAAAATGCTGTTTATTGGCCGTATGACCATGATCGTTGCCACCATGCTGGGAATTGTGATTGCCACCTTGAAGTTTGACATTTTATCGATGCTGATTTTTGTGGGTGCACTTTGGGGCTCTATTGTGTTCCCGGTGATTGTCAGCCTGTATTGGGACAAGGTGAATGCCCGAGCCTTTAACTGGTCAGTGGGCCTCGCATTTTTCAGCTTTCTGATAGTACGTTTTGAATGGCTTCCGATTCAGGGATTGATCGCACTTGGCTTTGAACTCGTTGCGACCCTGGGGATTGGTGTGGTGCTGGGTTTGATGACCTTTGGTTTCTTCGGCAAGAAAGTGGGTCTGGTCGTTGGCATATTGGCCAGTATTGGCTTCATGCCATGGACCATCGGCTTCTTGCGTGAATACGGCACCTTGTTAAGCTCACTGACAGCGTATGGCAGTAGTGCGCTGGTATGTACTGTGTTGACGCTATTCTACAGCAAAGAAAAATTTGATTTTAAGCAAATCAACAAGATGGTGATTGAATTTCACCAGCTATCTGAGAAAATTAAATAAGGAGATTTCAGATGACAAGTCAATTATTGACCCTATATGTACTTTTTTGGCCATTGGTGGCAAGCCTGGTCTTGTTCACGATTTGCCTGAATGTCTATAAAGACACACAACAGGCCAAGAAAAATGGTGAAGAGCTAATTTGATTCTTCATCCTAAACAAAAAGCAGGCCATTGAGCCTGCTTTTTATTGTTCATTTGATGATTTCGATTTTTAATTCTCAGTCTTTTCCAGCTGACTAAAATAACAATAGGCAGCATGACAATTCATGTCGCACTGCCCTAGTGCAGGAGCTAGTTTTTTGGCATGATGCAAATAGTGGATCACTGAATAATGATAAATGACTCAAATGCGTTGGTTAGAACTGCTTTCGACAGTTCGGATTGGTAGTAAAAAGCAGAGCACTGAACTGGCACGCAGCCCGTTTCATAAAGATTATGACCGTATTATTTTTTCGCAAAGCTTCCGGCAGTTAAACCGCAAAACCCAAGTCCATCCACTGACCCAGCATGATGGTATTCATACCCGTTTGACCCATTCGCTAGAAGTCTCCTGTATTGGCCGTTCACTCGGTATGCTGGCTGCAGAGAAAATCAAAGATAATTTACCTGCCTGGATTTCTCCGGCTGATGTCGGTGCCATCATTCAGGCTGCCTGTCTGGCACATGATATTGGCAACCCGCCTTTTGGTCATGCCGGTGAATACGCCATTCGGGAATGGTTTGACGATGCTTCTCATACCGACTTTTTAAAAGATTTAAGTCCTGAACAGGAAGCCGATGTCCGCCAGTTTGAAGGCAATGCCCAAGGCCTGCGCCTGCTGACCAAGATCGATTATCATCCTTATGATGGCGGCATGCGCCTGACCTATGCCACACTCGGTGCCTATCTTAAATACCCGTGGCTCTCTGAGGCCATTGACCCGACTGGTAACACCCCGGCCAGTCGACGTCCAAAATTTGGTTGTTACCAGTCTGAAAAAGAGATTTTGCAGGAAATTGCTGAACAGTTGGGTTTGATTCAGCTCGGTGAATATCATTATTGTCGTCATCCGCTGACCTATCTTTTAGAAGCTGCGGATGATATCTGCTATGCCCTGATTGATCTGGAAGATGGTATCAGCCTGAATATGCTCAGCTACGCGGAAGTTGAACCAGTCTTTCTGAACTTGCTGGGTGAATATGGCGCGCCTGAAGAAATCAATATGCCTTATACCACCTGGCAACAAAAAATTGCCGCGCTGCGTGGGCGGGTCATGAAACGTCTGGTAGATGAAGTCACCACGGCCTTTGCCCGACATCAGCAGAAAATTTTGATGGGCCAATTGCAAGGCTCATTGCTGGGTTATTGTAGTGCCGACATTGAAATTGGCATTAACCGGGCCAAAGAACTGGCGCGAGAAAAGATCTTCGAACATCCGCAAAAAGCCGGTCTGGAAATTATCGCGCATCAAAGTTTACAAACGATTCTGGATGCCTTTATTCCACTGACCACACCGCACAAAACATTGAGCTTTAAGGAACAGCGTTTAATGGCCATTTTAAAACGCTCGGGTGCGCAGTTTAGCGCTGATCATTATGACAACATTATGCAGGTGCTAGATATTGTCTCCAAGTTCTCGGATCATCAGGCTTATAATCTGGCGCAGGAACTGCATGGCAATAAAGCCGGGTTACTCTAACACGAACAAGCGCCTGATGATAATCTCAGCAAAATCACTGGATTTGAATGATAGAGTTTTGCCTTTATCAAAAATGCTGACTACTATGCCTGTATTAAATTTGAGTATGTATAAAAAATGATTGGATGCCTGATTGGGGAAGTGCTGGCGCTGGAAGCACCGACTGTTTTATTAAATGTGAACGGCGTAGGTTATGAGATTGATACCCCTTTAACCACTTTCTGCCAGTTGCAAAAAGGTCAGAAAATTACTCTGTGGACCCATCTGGCTGTTCGTGAAGATGCCCAGTTACTTTATGGCTTTATCAATGCGCAGGAAAAAACCATTTTCCGTACCTTATTAAAGGTGAACGGCGTTGGTCCGAAAATGGCGCTTGGTATTCTTTCCACTTTAAGTGTGGAAATGCTGATCCACACCGTTGAACATGAAGATATCAACACTCTGGTCAAAGTTCCGGGGGTGGGTAAAAAGACTGCTGAACGCCTGATAATTGAATTACGTGACCGCTTTAAAGCCATGGCTTCAGGTGCTGCGCCAAGTAATTCAACTGCACCACAAATTCAGTTTATGGGCAATTCAGCCGTGGCTGAAGCGGAAGCTGCATTACAGTCCTTGGGCTATAAACCTGCTGAAGCACAAAAACTGGTGAATGCTGCCAAAGGTGAATTTACTGAAGCCAGTGATATCATTCGCGCGGCATTAAAGTCGATGAATAAATAATAGCAATCAGATATTGAATATAAAATTTATGCCAGTATCAGAATCTACCTGGCGACATGGATGTCGCCTGTTAAACTGTGCTATCAGGAAGTAGCATCAGTTTAACAAATGGGTTTTGTTACTTTTGCCCAGTCAAAAGTAAGAGCATGCCGACTCAATGGCATAGAAATTCCAAGAGCATTTTGAGGCTATGACTTTATTCACCTCAAATAAACCATAGAGATTAACTCAAAAGATGCAAGACCGTCTCATCAGTGGTTCTGAAAAACCCGAAGATCACTTCGATCGTGCCATTCGCCCGACTTCCCTCGATGACTACATCGGTCAGCCGGTGGTTCGTGAGCAGATGGAAATTTTCATTGGCGCAGCCCGTGGCCGTGAAGAAGCCCTTGATCACACCCTGATTTTTGGCCCGCCAGGTCTGGGTAAAACAACGTTGGCCAATATTATTGCCCGAGAAATGGGTGGCAATCTTAAGTCAACTTCTGGTCCGGTTCTGGAACGTGCCGGCGACTTAGCCGCGATGCTAACCAATCTGGAAGAAGGTGATGTCCTGTTTATTGACGAGATTCACCGTCTTTCACCCGTGATTGAAGAAATCCTGTATCCGGCAATGGAAGATTATCAGCTCGACATCATGATTGGTGAAGGCCCGGCTGCGCGCTCGATTAAACTGGATTTACCGCCATTTACGCTTGTTGCAGCAACCACACGTGCAGGTCTACTCACCTCTCCGCTGCGTGACCGTTTCGGAATCGTGCAACGTTTAGAGTTTTATTCGGTTGAAGATTTAACCCATATTGTCAAACGTTCAGCCAATTTGATGGATGTACCTATGACGGGAGATGGCGCAAAAGAAATTGCCCGTCGCTCACGAGGTACACCGCGTATTGCCAACCGTTTATTGCGTCGTGTCCGTGACTATGCACAGGTCAAAGGGACGGGTGAGATCAATCAGGATATGGCCCAACGTGCTTTGGATATGCTCAAAGTCGATAAAGATGGTTTAGACACACTCGACCGCCGTTATTTATCTATGCTTCTTGAGCGTTTTGATGGTGGTCCTGCCGGTGTTGAAGCACTCGCAGCAGCCATGGCGGAAGATTCAGGCACGTTGGAAGATGTCATTGAGCCATATCTGATTCAGCAAGGTTATGTGATGCGTACTGCACGTGGTCGTATTGCGACTAATATGGCGTATTTGCAGTTTGGGATGGCACCGCCTGAACCGAAAGATAAGTGATTTAAAAAAGCAGCTTAGGCTGCTTTTTACTTAATTAAAGGATTCATCGGAATGTATAATTTCGGTCATAAAAATAAGCAAATCATTTATTTTCTTTGCTAGATCTTCTGTTTTTTCTTTGGTTTCCGCTTTACTTTCAAGAGTGGATAAAATAGAAAGCACTAGACGATTAATAAGCTCTATTTTTTCACTAAATTGATAGTGATTTTTGCTCTTATTATTTAAAATCAAAAACAAATGTAACGAAATCGCGCCAAGCTTATTAAAATCTTCATCCAATTGCTCATTGAAAGTGTCAAAGAATTTATCATAACTATTTTCTACTAAATATGCCCACGATTCATCTTCAATATTAGACAACTTTATAAGTAGAAATTTTAAAGTCAGTTTCACTGTACTAATATATTCAAAGGAAAGCTTCCTAAATTCAGCTCTGTCTGCCTCTTTTCTTTGAAATGATAATTCAAATTTTTTTTGGCTCTCTTGGCTTTTTATCAACTCTTGATTAGTAGTCAAAGTAATTTTCTCGGAACTTTTAATTTGTTCAATTAAAGAATCAAAGGATTGCTTAGTTAAATCAAAACTTTTCCGTCCATACCAATAAGCTAGCCAAGTCGCTAAACTTCCTAAAAATTAAAGCGATAATTACGGATAAAGCGAAAGATGATATTGCTGTTGTATCTGTCGAATGAGTGAGATTAAGTTCCATTTTCTTATTTGGATTTTCGACCATACTTGTAGTTTGTACTAAAGGTTGTTGTGGCACTGTCCACGGAAGCTGAATCATCACTTCATTATTATTCTGCTCTGCCACACCCACCCCTTTTAACTTAAATGAATTTTTATTATCAACATTCTAAACATTTTCAAAGTATCACAAAAGAAAAAGCCAACTGACCATGCCTGAATCAGTTGGCAAAAGCACAAAACAAAAAACTAAATAAAAAATTACTTCTCTTCTTTTTTAAATTCCTTAAAGTCCGCTTTACGAATCATGGCGTGAATCCCTTTAGTTTTATCCACCACTTGCGATACTTCAAAGTCAGTGGCAGCACTTAAGTAGGCATAGGCAATTTCTTCAGAAATGCCATATTCATTGACCAGAAAACGGATCGCTTCACGGGTGGATTTACGCATGGCTTCGTCCAAGTCTTCATCCAGACCCGGCGTGATCCAGAATTCAGCATTTTCAGCCAGCGGCTGTTTAATCTCTGCACCCGGAATTTTATCTTTTCCAGATTTAAGCAAAGTGAATTTTAAAGTCGCACGTGCCGAACCTTCCAAGGCAGTTAAAGCCACCTCACCATCACCTTGTACAAAGTGACTATCACCTGTATAGAACAACGCACCTGGCACCTGTACAGGATAATAAGCCGTTGCGCCTGCACCTAATTCATTGATGTCGATATTCCCGCCATAAAATGATGGTGGCACAGAGTGCACAGGCTCACTGGTATTTGGTGCAACGCCCATCGTGCCCATAAACGGATTCAGCGGGAAACGTATCGCTTTGCCAGATTCAGTTTTTAAAACGCCTTCCCATACGCCATCAGCATTTTTCTCAATTGGGGTAAAAATGGACACGTTGCCATAAGCCTCAGGATTGGCTGGAGATGCATGCTCATGTTTCTGACGTTTCGGGAATTCGGGTAAGGTCCCTTTGCCATGACGGTTTGAAATCACGCCATAAGGCACACGCGGTTCAACTTTTAAAATCTCTACCTTTAGAATATCGCCCGGCATTGCCCCTTCTACATAGACAGGCCCGGTAATAATGTGTGGTCCATCTTTATGGAAATCATGTTTTAATTTGGAATTCGTGATCAGCTTGGCTTCATCTAAAACATGCTCAGGCTTGACGCCTTTTGAGGTGAAATATTTCTCTGCATTGCGACCCTGATCTTCTAGCAGCCCTTCATGCGAAACTGTATCGAAAGTAACTGTGCTACCTGAAGGTACAGTTAAAACAGGTTTTGCATCTTTATTTGGCAGATAACCCCACGTAATCGTATTCAAGGTACTCGGCACATAATAATGACCTTTATATTCACCACTTTTGAGTAATGTCGGTTTATTTTCCAGCTGTTTCAGTATCTTAAAGTCTTCAGCCCATAGGCTTGTCGAAATAAAACTTAAGCTTGAAGCCACTGCCAGAGATAAAGCCAAAGGTTTTAACATGTGTTCAATTTCCGTCATAAAAAATATTACGAAAGAGTGAATGCAATCTAAGTGCCAAAATAAGTTTAAGAGGTTTAAAAAATCTTCACTTCATTCAGATTATTGATATAGAGGTAATCGTTTTTATCCCTTTTTAGCCTGAAATTTTTATAATTTTCATACCTTATAAATATAAAAAATCAATTTAGATACATATTTTTACAATGCAAAAGAACAAATAAAGCTCTTTGAGAACAGCTATTAACATCTAGAATACCTTTAAAGTATCAAAAAATACTTAGAGAGTTTTGATCGAAATTAGATCAGTATGCCATCCTAAAGAATCACTTTAACCATTTCAAATTCTTAAGGTTCTCCCGAAGTATGAATATGTATAAGCAGATATCCCTTTGTCTCCCTCTTCTTTTCTGCAGCCAATTCAGCCTGGCTGACTGGATTGATGATTCTGTACACGCTGCTGAAGCACACACCATCAAATTACGCCAGCATATCCACCAGCATCCTGAACTGGGCAACATGGAATTCAAAACCTCGGAGCTGGTCCAAAAAGAATTAAAATCCTACGGCATTGAAGTACGTAAAGGCTATGCCAAAACCGGTGTAATCGGTGTATTAAAAGGTGCAAAACCCGGCCCTGTGATGGCCTTACGTGCAGATATGGATGCCTTGCCAATTAAGGAAACAGCACCGGTGTCTTTTGCCAGCAAACAAAAAGCCATTTATCAAGGCAAAGAATCTTATGTGATGCATGCCTGTGGACATGATGCACATACTGCGATGTTATTGGGTGCAGCCAAAGTTCTGGCCGCCAATAAAGATAAAATTGCGGGGACAGTGGTATTCGTATTCCAGCCGGCTGAAGAAGGCGGTGCAGATATCGATAACTTCACTCATGGCGATCAGATTGGCTCACGCAAAATGATTGCCGACGGTGCCTTGAACAATCCAAAACCTGAAGTGATTTTCGGGATGCATGTCATGGCAGGCATGCCAAGTGGCAATATCTTCTACAAAGATGGTGCGATTTTAAATAGTGCCGATCATTTACGTATTCAGGTCAATGGCAGTCAGGTACATGGTTCCATGCCTTGGGTAGGTAAAGACCCGATCTATGCTTCTGCCCAGATGGTGACCAATTTACAAAGTCTGATCAGCCGTAAAGCCGACCTGACCAAAGGAATGGGTGTGGTGAGTATTGGCAGCATTCAGGGCGGCACCACCGGTAACGTCATTCCAGATCAGGTCAATATGGTCGGCACTATCCGTTCCAATAGTGAAGATGTACGTCAGGGTATTTTAAAAGACTTGCCAAAAATGCTGGAACACAATGCCGCAGCCAATGACGTTAAGGTGAAAGTCGAAATTGCACCTTATGCACCAGTGACCACCAATGATAAAACCTTGACTGAATTGATGCGCCCGACATTAGCGAGCGTGCATGGTGAAGATAAATTGCATGTTTTAGACAACAATGCCAGCGCCAGTGAAGACTTTGCTTACTATGGCCAGCTCATGCCATCGCTCTTCGTGTTTGTTGGTGCCACACCAGCAGATCAGGATCCGGCAAAAGCCGCACCGAACCACAACCCGAATTTCATTGTCGATGATGCGACCTTGAAAACCGGGGTCGAAAGCCATGTCCGTTTTATTCTGGACTATCCAAAAGTGGCCGAGCAGGTTCAGGCCAACTGGAAACAGAAAAATAAAGGCTAATCTTCTATTACTAAAATGCGCGGCTCAATAGACTCGCGCATTTTAGTATCTGCTGCTGTTTTATAAATGAGCTGTTAAGCGCTCAGTACTTCATCTTAGTGACTTCTCTCCAGATTTGACACCTTGTGCCATTGGTCTCAAGACTCACAATGCTAAACTTTGAACCGCTAAATTGCTTGACTGTTGGCAGGAATCCGGCAAACTCTAATCCCTTTCCTGCATCTAAAAACAAGCAAAAATTTCGAAAATCTGCATGGAACAAAACTATGGCGAATCACTTTGAATTCAATATCCGCGTTTATATTGAAGATACTGATGCGGGTGGCATTGTCTATCACGCTAATCATATTCGCTATATGGAACGTACCCGTACCGAATGGTTACGTGCCGCTGGAGTGAGCCATTACTGGCATCAGACAGACTACAATTTTGTGGTGCATAAAATTAATGTCAAATATATGCGTCCGATCCTGATGGATGATTTAATTACTGTTACGGCACGTGTCATTTCATGTAAAGCTTCATCATTTGTATTGCAACAAAATATTTATCGTGGTGAAATCATGCTTGCATCAGGTGAGGTTGAGTTGGCATGTATCAGTGCAGAGATGCGACCACGTCGACTCCCGGATGAAATCCGCGAACTAATTCAAAAAGAATTGGAACAAGACTAAAAAAATTTATTGGCACACGTAACAACTATGGCGACTCAGTTAGAATCATCTCTTCAAGTTTCAGATCTTATTTTACAAGCAAGCCCTGTCGTACAACTGGTGATGCTTTCTCTCCTGTTAGCCTCAATATATAGCTGGTATCTGATTGCCAGGCTCTATATGAGTTATAAAAAAGCCCAGGCCGATGATGAACATTTCCAGAAAATCTTCTGGTCTGGTGCTGAGCTGAATACCCTGTATAACAATGCGCAACTCAACTCCAAACGTACCGGCCTTGAAGACATTTTCTATCAGGGTCTGGGCGAGTTCCTGAAACTGAAAAAACGCCATGCGCCAACTGCCCAGTCGATTGAAGGAACAGAGCGTATTCTGCGTGTCGGTTTAAGCCGTGACCAAGGTCATCTGGAACAAGGTCTGGGTGCATTAGCAAGTATTGGCTCGGTTGCGCCTTATGTCGGTCTGTTCGGTACAGTCTGGGGCATCATGAACGCCTTTATTGGCCTGGCAGATGTTGATCAGGTGACACTGGCGACGGTCGCACCCGGTATTGCAGAAGCACTAATTGCAACAGCGATTGGTCTGTTTGCAGCTATTCCAGCAGTATTGGCCTTTAACCACTTCACGGCCAAAGGTGAAACGGTCTACTCTGACCGTGCACTGTTTGCTGAAGAAATGGTGGCGCTATTGCAACGTCAGTCTGTGGGCGTAACTCAGGACAAAGACTAATGGCGATTCAAGGTTCAGGACGCTTTCAGCGTATTAAAAAGCCACTGAAAAGTGATATGAATGTCGTACCATATATCGATGTCATGCTGGTACTTCTGGTGATCTTTATGGTCACCGCTCCGATGATTACCAGTGGTATCAAGGTTGACTTGCCTCAGGCCAACGGATTACCGATCGAATCCAAGGATGCCCCGACCATTGTCACACTGAAAGAAGATGGTTCATATTATCTAGAATATAAAAATCAGGCAACTGGTCCGGTCACACTGGAAGAATTGACGCGTACTCTGGTTGATGCCCAAACCCAGGCACAAAATGAAAACAAGGTGCTCAATGTCGTGATCAATGGCCATAATACCCGTCCATATGGCGATGTCATGGCCTTGATGTCCAGCCTGCAGGATGCTGGCCTTTCTCAAGTCGGTTTACTGACCAAGCCATTAGAATAAAGTATGAAAGACTATAAAAAGCCACCATTTCAGAAAAAAGCCATCGCACTTGGATTCACCTTAGGCATCCATGCAGTGGCTTTGGTGGGCTTACTTTATCTGGGCATGAGTAAACCCCCTGAACCGCCAAAACAGATCAAAACCGTTCTGATCAAGCCAGAAGACCTTAAACCGGTGACTCGCGAAGAAACCGAATTTGAGGAAACTGCACATGAAAATGTCGCAGAAGAAATTACCCAGACTGCTGAACCCAGTATAGAACCTGCTCCTGTGATTCCGACAGCAGCCCCTGCTGTACCTGTGACTCCGCCTGCTCCTAAAGTCGATACACAAAAAGCCCAGCAGGAACTAAAAGCGGCAGAGGCAGCACAAGCCAAGGCTGCGCAACAAGCAGCTGAAGCAGCGAAACGTGCCGAAGCAGCTGAACAGGCGAAACAGGCAGCGGCAAAAGCCAAAGCGGATGCAGCGCAAAAATCCAAGGCGGAAGCCGAAGCTGCACGCCAAGCTGAACTGAATGCACAGCGCAAAGCCGATGCTGCACAAAAAGCCAAACTGGAAGCACAGAAAAAAGCCGACTTAGCTGCCAAGCAAAAAGCGGATGCTGCAACAAAAGCCAAAGCAGAGGCTGATGCCAAACGTAAGGCTGAAGCTGCTGCTAAAGCAAAGGCAGATGCGGCAGCAAAAGCCAATAATGATGCAGCGGCGAAACGTAAAGCAGATGCTGATGCGAAAGCTAAAGCGGATGCAGCAGCGAAAGCTAAAGTGGATGCAGCAGCAAAAGCCAAAGCAGACGCGGCAGCCAAGGCTAAAAATGATGCAGAGGCGAAACGCAAAGCGGATGCTGATGCGAAAGCTAAAGCCGATGCGGCTGCTAAAGCCGACGCTGATGCCAAACGCAAGGCAGATGCCGACGCTAAGGCCAAAGCGGATGCAGACGCCAAGCGCAAAGCAGATGCCGAAGCAAAAGCCAGAGCTGATGCAGATGCCAAAGCTTCAGCCGCTAAACAGGCTGCTGAAGAAGCTGCACAGAAAAAAGCGGAATCAAAACGGATTGCATCCACTGCGAAGCGCGATTTTACTAATAAAGTTAAACAGGCTTGGAATACACCAGTGGGTTCATCTGGTAAAACTGCCAACGCTCGCGTCACGCTAAGTGATAGTGGTTCTGTCATTTCTGTAGTGGTAAGTGCAAGTGATCCCGATATGAAAGCCAGTGTAGAAGCTGCAGTTCGTGCTGCTGCACCTTATCCAATGCCTTCCGATCCAGATGCACGCCGTGAAGCGCGAAGCTTTACTTCAACCTTTACTGCGCAATAAAAAACGGAGCCATCACATAAATAATGTTGTGATGGCTTTTATTTTTTAAGCTAAACTTCACTTTAAATTGATTAAATAATATTCACTTTTCACAGTGTCATAACAGTTTGGTCATAAATTCATGGTTTTATTCTATTAAATCCATGCGATGATGTAGCCCAAGCACCTATACAATAAATCCGTTGATTTGAGTAAATAACGAATGATGGAAAAGACTCGCAAACATCTACTCTGCCTCGCAATCATTAGCGCTTTAAGCCCTGTATTGGCAACCCAGTCTTATGCCCAATTGCATCTGGAAATTACCAAAGCACCTGAGGCAGCACCTAAAATTGCCGTTGTACCTTTCAGTCAGGATCAGAGCATTTATCCTATTGTGGAAAATGACCTGAATCGTTCTGGCCGCTTTACCAGTGCTTCAAAAAACCTGCCTGCAACAGCGACATTGAATAATCCGAATGCAGAAGCTTGGGCATCGGCTGGTGTTCCCTATGTGGTCACTGGTTCATCCAAGACCACAGCCGATGGTTCTTTTGAAATCCAGTATCAGCTTTATGATGTCGAAAAAAAACAATATCTATTAAATGAATTGCTGACTGTTCCAGCCTCACGCACCCGTCAGGCAGCGCATATGATCAGTGATGCCATCTATCAGGCATTGACCGGTATTCCGGGTGACTTTAGCGGACGTATTGCCTATGTGCTGCGTAATCCTGCTACGCCGGAACAACGCTATACCTTGCAGATTGCCGACACCGATGGCGAACAGCCAAAAACCATTTTAACCTCGCGTGATCCGATCCTTTCTCCGGCATGGACACCAGATGCCAAAAAAATCGCTTATGTGTCCTTTGAAACCAAACGCCCGGCGATTTATGTACAGGATCTGGCGACCGGACAGCGTGAAAAACTGGCCAGCTTCCGCGGCTTGAATGGCGCGCCGAGTTTCTCTCCAGATGGCAAGAGCATGCTGTTTACTGCTTCTATGCACGGCAATCCGGAAATCTACCAGATGAATCTGGAAACGCGTAAGCTACAACGTATGACCAATGACAGTGCCATTGATACTGAAGCACGTTATTCGCCAGATGGAAAATCTTTTATTTTCACTTCTGACCGTGGTGGTTCTCCGCAAATTTACCGCCATGATCTTGAATCAAGTAGCAATAAACGCCTGACCTTCCGTGGTGCATTCAACGCGCGCGGCACGCTGAGCGCAGATGGTAAAAAACTTGCATTAGTTCATCGTCCAAGCGGCAGTAACTATCGAGTTGCGGTTCAGGACATGACCTCTGGTGTGAACAACATTTTGACACCAACAACGCTGGACGAATCGCCGAGCTTCTCACCAAATGGACAGATGGTGGTCTATGCCACCCGTGAAGGTGCACGCGGACTCTTGTCGATCATGTCGCTGGATGGCCGCTTCCGTATGAATTTACCAAGTGAAACGGGTGAAGTCCGTGAACCGGCTTGGGCACCAAAATAAGATTTTTATATTGATAAACCCTTTACCCCATAATCAAACTTCATGGAGATGAAGATGAACAAAGTAAAATTATTTGCCTTGCCACTTTTAGCAGCAGCTGTTGTCATGACAGGTTGTGCGAGCCGTAAGCCTGCCGCTGAAGTTCAAACGGGCGGTTTAGATACGACCGGTTCGACTACAGTGAATACTCAAGGCCTGAGTGAAGATGCAGCACTGAATGCACAAAACATGGCAGGCGCTTCTGCAAAAGGCGTTACTGCAGAAAATAAAGCATTCTTGGCAAAACGCGTAGTGCATTTTGACTATGACAGTACTGAACTCAGCAATGAAGATCTAAATACATTACAAGCCCATGCGCAGTTCCTGATGGCCAATGCCAATTCACGTGTAGCCTTAACTGGCCATACAGATGAACGCGGTACCCGTGAATATAATATGGCACTTGGCGAGCGTCGTGCCAAAGCAGTTGAAAGTTTCCTGGTGACGACTGGTGTTAATCCTGGCCAATTAGAAGCAGTCAGCTATGGTAAGGAAATGCCAATCAATGCGGGCCATGACGAAAATGCCTGGAAAGAAAACCGCCGTGTAGAAATTAATTATGAAGCGGTACCGCCATTATTAAAATAATATTCAATGATAGAGTATCCAATAAAAAGCACTCCTGATGGAGTGCTTTTTATTGAGTTCAATGAAAGAATCTGTTTATTCTGTAGGCTGGTCTGCTTCAGCCGGTTGCATCGATTCGATCAGGTCATGTTTATTGAATTGTTTGTACTCTGGTTTTGCTTCATAATCCCGCCAGGCTTCTTTCATCTTGTCTTCAGAGATATCATCTAAAGTAATGCCTTCGCTTGGCGTTGGAGTCGCATCAAACTTCAATGTTGTCATATCTGTGCTCCTATTCTCAATTTTCCTTTGTCTTCAACATAGCACTTTTCGCAGGAGTTGCAAGGGCAAAATCGATACAAATAATCCAGTTTAATTTTTCTTTTAGTACGTTCTCATCTAAAATATAGCCGCATATCGTTTTGATCATTTTTTCCCGATTTAAGTCTTGGAGTTTCCCCCTATGTCATACCGCACTTTATCCCAGTTTTTACAACAACAAAGCGGGAATCTCACACCTGAACTTGCGCAAGTTATTGAAACAATTGCAAACACTTGCAAAGATATTGATCAATTACTGCAAAAAGGTGCTTTAGCGGGTGTATTGGGAAGTGCACAGCATGAAAACGTTCAAGGCGAAGAGCAAAAGAAACTGGATGTCATTTCTAATGACTATTTGATTGATGCCTTGCAGCAACATCCAAATGTGGGTGGTTTGGCCTCAGAAGAACTGGATGAATTCACCCCTGCACAAGAAAATGGTCAATTTCTGGTATTGTTCGATCCATTAGATGGCTCAAGCAATATCGACATCAATATGTGTGTTGGTACCATTTTCTCGATTCTTCCTGCGAAAAATGCTGTGACTCAGGCAGAAGACTTTATGCAAGCCGGTGTTCATCAGGTAGCTGCAGGTTATGTGCTTTATGGCCCATCGACCATGTTGGCATTAACCGTCGGCGCAGGCGTAGTGTTCTTTACCTATGACCCTGAGACTCAAGAATTCCTGCTGACTTCTGAAGCAATTCAGGTAGCTGCAGATACTAAAGAATATGCGATTAATGCGTCGAATCAGCGTCATTGGGAAGCACCAGTACAGCGTTATATCGATGAATTGTTAGCTGGCAAGACTGGCCCTCGCGAAAAAGACTTCAATATGCGCTGGGTTGCCTGTATGGTGGGCGACATTCACCGTATTCTTTGCCGTAGCGGTATCTTCATGTATCCATACGACCTTAAAGATCCGGCTAAAGCAGGCCGTCTGCGTTTAATGTACGAAGCCAACCCAATGAGCATGCTCATGGAACAGGCTGGCGGTGCATCGACTACAGGTCGTGTGCGTATTCTTGAGATTGAACCGACAGATCTACATCAACGTGTGCCAGTGATCATTGGTTCTAAAAACGAAGTTGATCTTGTGACCAGCTACCACAACTAATTTTTATAGCAGCAGCCGATATTGAATCGGCTGCCGTGGATTATATCTCCCATGCCAACTTTTTTTCTTGATTCAAAAGATAATCCAAAGATTAAACACTTACGTGGTTTAATTGAACAAAATACCTATCGTAAAAAACAGGGTCAAACGGTTTTAGAAGGCACGCATCTGTCTCTCGCCTGGCTACATGAAAACCGTAAGATTGATTCTATTTTCACCACTGAACATGCACTTTCACATCCTGATTTCGAGAAAATTCTCGCAAAATACACAGGTATGGTCTTTGTTCTAAGCGAGTCTTTATACAAAGATTTAAGCACCTTAGGAACATCTTTAGCCTGTTTGGCTGTGGTGACTTTACCAACAGCAAATTATGCATTGGATTTTAAAGCAGACACTTTGATTCTGGAAAATGTACAGGATCCGGGTAATGTAGGCACCCTGCTTCGCTCGGCTGCTGCTGCCGGTATTGAACAGATTGTGTGTACCAAAGGTTCTGCCTCGCTCTGGTCTCCACGCGTATTACGTGCCGGTATGGGTGCACATTTCACACTGCAAACCTTTGAAAATATCGCGCTTGAACAAATTCTTGAGCAATTTCAAATCCCTGTCTATGTAACTAGCTCACACCGTGCTGAAAGCCTATATTCAAAAGACTTACGTAAACCTTGCGTGTGGATTCTGGGTAATGAAGGCCAAGGCGTGTCTGATTATGCGATGCAACATGCTGAAGCCGTGAGCATTCCGCAACCTGGAGGTCAGGAATCACTGAATGTCGCAATTGCCGGTTCGATCTGTTTCTTTGAAATGGTACGTCAACGTATCTAATTAGGGATTTAGGTTACAGTGTTTTAATACGGCCCTGCCCGTGTATAAAATAGATTAAACTACAAAAATAATAAACTTAATTGTCAACCAAACCAGGATTCCCAACGTTATGTGATTATGAACTTGGGAATAATGGTGGGTGTCCAATGACAGGATTTTCCATCTCTATGGATTTAGCACCAAAACAGTTGCAAACACACGATGTAAGTATTCTGAAGAGTACGGCTGAGGCACGTCTGAAGAATTTTATGCAGGATGTGAGTGGGCGTGCCTTGGTGATGATGGAAAGTGCGACTCAAGGTCATCATGGTATTGCCATGGATCTGGTTCAGGAAGCTTTCATTTCCTTACACAAATCCTATGCAGAAAAAAGCACTGAAGAATGGTATCCCCTATTTTATACCATTCTCAACAACAAGTTACAGGACTGGCGCCGTAAAGAGTCACGGCGTGGTCAAATATTCTCATTTTTCAAAAAAGTCAGTCTCGATGACGACGAAATTGAATTCGATGATGTCGTCGATGAATCAACACCAACGCCTCTGGACTTTCTCGATCAGGCAGTTACTGCTGAAGAAATCCAGGAAGCGATTGCAAAATTGCCTGTGCGTCAGCAGCAGGCATTTATGCTCAGAGCCTGGGAAGGATTTGATACGCATACCACCGCACAAATTATGAACTGCACAGAAGGCAGTGTAAAAACCCATTATCACCGTGCTATCCAAGGCTTACGTGCCTCTTTAGCACATTTAAATCCATATCTGGGAGGGTCATCCGAATGAATCAAGATGATTTCTTAAAACAAGTAACTTCCAAACTTGATGGACTGGCACAACAACATAAAGACAAACCTGTTGTCATGCACCATGTTCTTGAAGAAATTCAGGATTCAAAACACTCACGCTTTGCATTTCTAAAAATGTCAGGTTTTGCTTTGGCAGCTGCGATTGCAGGCGTTGTGGTATTACCGAATCTTTCGGACCATAACGAACCGCAAACTCAAATGGTGTCAGTCCCAAAACTGTCTCCGCAAATGCTTGAAGATTTAGAAATGTTAATGGTTTTAGGTGAGGACAAAGTTCCACATGGCAGCTAAAAAATTGGTGATTGCTTTTTGTGCATTCAGTTTTCTGCAAACCAGCTTTGCAGGATTTGAACGTTTTTGGCTATTTTCCAAAGATGCGAATACCCAAGTAACTGATACTTGGGATAGTCTTTCTGATTCTGAACAATTGGCACTGATTAAACGTTACCAATCTCTAAAAGAAATCCCCGAACAACAACGTGTCAGCTTACAGCAGCGTATGGACTGGTTTACTCAACTCCCTGATGCGGAAAAACAAAGAATGCGTGAGACTTGGCAAATGATGAGCAGTCAGGAACGCAAAGAACTGGGCGCACGTATGCAAAAAGCGTCTCCTGAGCAACGCCTTGCCATTCGCGAAGAATACATTCTCAAATATCAGCAAGTGACTCAGCAGCCTAACTCGCATTAAACACTTAATATAAAAAGCCTCCATATGGAGGCTTTTTTGATGTTTCAATCATATTTTATTTTCTTAAGCGTCGATAACCTGCAAGCCCTAATAATCCTAGTAGCCCCCACATTCCAATTGCCCCACCACCACTTGAGGACGTATTCGTATTTTTAACTGTATTACGTAACAAGATTGTCGCTTTTTCTGACATTTTTTCATCAGCATCAAAAATCGCATAATCCATGCTGTAATTTGCCTGGCTTAAATTATTTTTTACACTAAATGTCAGCTGTCCACCATAACAGGTCTGATTTTGGTAGGTATCAGGACAGGCTCCTTGTCGCTCTGCCTTCAGTGAAACTCCCGCAGGCAGCTTAACAATATGAATCGGGATCTCTTTTCCATCTTTATCTTGATAAAAAGCCGACTTTCCTGATGGTAGAGGCCCATCCCCATCATCACTATCATTTTCAAGCGGATTTACCATCACTGTAAGATTATTCTCTGGACTAAGCCGATATTCATCATCTTTTGCAATTGGTGCAATGTTGTTAAAAGCTGCTCTTAAGAGGCCAGCACTGCTTACACCTGTAGCCTGGTCTTTAAGTGTATAACTACAGAACTCCATATCAACCGAACTGGTCTGCTTACCATCAGTGCGATACATCATGATCCGGTTTAAATCAGGTTTCCACTCACATTTAAGATTTGGATCATTGGGATTTCCTTCCACAGTGGTCGAATTACCAGTACCAATTAACTTACCAACACCTAAAGTTTTTACACTGACCTCATAATTTTCTGAATTTAAGGCTTTAATTTGAATCTTATCATTGGTTAGAGTTTCTTGAGGCATAGCCAAGATAAAAGGATTAATATAGATTGCACGATATTTCTGATATTGCTTGGTATATTTAAGCAAATCCTGATAACTTTTCAATTCTTCCTTTAAACCAGGAAGCTCATTTTCTGGAGTATTTTTATCAGCAATGATTTCTTCGAGATCATCTATATTCTCCTGATAAAAGTCATTGAGTTCTACCAAACTCTTATTTTGCAAGTCCGTAATATCGGCTGCAGTCAAACGTCGGATTTCAACTGAGCCGATCTCGCAAGTATTTTTTGCACTTGGATCAAATGTTAATGTGGATCCAATCACACGATCAATACCACGCTGGTCTTGTTCAATACAGCCACTCACTCCGATATCTACCAAATCCGTTGCGGTCTGATTATCACGCGGGTAATATAGCCCTAAATAGCGATTATCAATAGCAGGCTCAATATAATTTGTTAATAAACTGCTGATTATATTGTTAGAGACATCAAGATTATTTGAAGTAGTATCTTCGTCTAATTCTGGCAATACGCAACGTGATGGCCCAGTCGTTTGAATTGCATTTCGAATTGTAGAAAATTCAACACGTTGTGCCTTGGTCGGATTCCCCTGATTTAAGGCATATTCACAAGACAGGCCTTGGTTAAAGGCTAAAACATTGAAATTAAAATATCTAAAACCGGTATTGTCATAAAATAAAGTAGATTGGGCTGTATTTTCAACAATAGTATTACTTAATGCAGTTAAACTGGAGAATTTACTGAGGGGACGATTAACTTCATTCGTCATACGCACAATATGTCCTGTGGTACTTGCAGTATTCTTCGCAATAGTAGAGTTAACAATTTCTACTGTGGCATAGCCACAAAAATCAATAATACTGTTAGTAGTGTCTGAACCGTTTTTAACAATACTACTGGAATTAATTTTCACATTGGTTTGAGTTGTCCCTAAATTTCCCTGACAGTCCATCGCCAAAACACTACCATATGAACTCGCCTGATTTTTTTGAATCAAAGAATCCTGAATGACAATATTCCTTTCCGTATTCATTGCTACACTATAAATCGCCCCACCTTCTGCAGCTGCTCGGGAATTTACTATTTCACTGGTATTAATACTTAAAGGCCCAGCTACATAAAAAGTACCGCCATTCCCTTTATCCAAGGTATTTATTGCTGCATAACCATCCTTTAAGATCAGATGATGAATTTCCAGACTGGATTGGCTGGCCATACTATTAAATAATCTGGTTTTCCCCTGGCCTGAAATAGTACTTTTTAAAGCCTCCCGGGTTGGATATAACAGCGTAATCGGACTACGACTAGCATAGTTAAGCGGAGTTTTCCCATAAATTTTGAGCGCTGACTCTACGATCAGCTCTTTATCTAATTTGTACTCGCCTGCTTCAAGCTGAATCACATCTGCAGCTGAACCATCCAATCGAAGCGTACGTCCTACATTACATCCGCCATAAGATTTATCCAGTTTTGCAGTTTTAATGGCTTCTCGCAAAGAACAGGCATTATTATTCTCGCCATCTTCATCAGCAAAAGTAGTTACATATATCGTTTTATCTTCGGCTGCCATCAAACTCATGGCAGATAAAATCATGGCCGCAAGCAGTCCTTTTTTATAATTTTTCATGATTTTTCCTTAATCTTTTAATCCACGGCGTAAACCTATTAATCCGAGTAAAATCAGTAGCCCACCACCACCCCATGAGCCTCCTGAAGTTTTGACTGCTTTGTCTTCCATTTCATTTTTTGGCTCCTGAACAATTTGAGTAGTAATAGTCAAATAAGGTTTACTTTTATTAAACCGTGTCGATGAGGTCACCACTTGTAGTTCGAAAATATCTGCTCCATGCCAGGTAGAATCCGGGGTATAAACGACATTGCCATGAATATCGATGATTGTTTTACCCTTGGAAGCTGTTTTGGTTTGTACCACTTTCAAACAGCCATCTTGCCAAGGCTCCCCCGTCGGATTCTGACCAACAATGGCATTACACTGTTCTTTTGGAATTAAATCACTATCTCCCAGATAAGATTCAATTGAAAACTTGGCAATTTCACCCTTTAACAGATCTTGTCCCACCAGACTGCCTGAGATTGGTATCGTGATTTCAACAGCACCACGATCACAAAACAGATTATCCATCAAACGGTTGATCCCGCGCTGATCTGCCGCTTCACATGCTACCGTTGGATTTGCTAAACTCAATCCTGTGCCTCTATTCACAATCGGTGATTCACTCACAAGGATATAGTTCAACAAAATTCGTGGGCGCATATAACCGAGAAATTGTCCTTTAGGAACGCTATATGGACAAAGTATGGCATTATTATTTTCTTGTAGGGTCTGACAAATACCTTCACTTTTATCTGAGGATTCAGCAAAAAGTCGTGTACCATTCCAGAACTGGTTCGGCGCGACGGCATCCCCTACACCACACGAGGCTGTCAGCAGATTATTTTGCGACACAGACTTATCACCAGTGATAATTTGGCAATCCTGTGTACCATTTCTTAAAATAATACTATTCGCTACATAAGCTCTTCCATACGGTGCATGGATATTTAAAGCAGTATTTTCATTGTCAACTATGGTGAGATTATTCAATCCCATCCCGTCCAGGACATTAATAAATACACCCTTATTTTTTAGTATCGTACTACTTAATACCTCCCCACTAATACCTTGATCTTTACTGGAGTCAGCAAACTGTCCCGCGCTATAAATATTGGTCGCGGAATTATCCAGTGTCTGATTATTTTTAAGTACACTTTGATAAATGAGGAAAGCAGGTAGCTCGCTATACAGGATCCCGCCTCGTTGGGCTTTATTATTTTCGATCAGACTATTTTTAATTTGTGCACGGCTTGTTAAGTTCTGACCAAACTTGCCAGCATTATAAATTGCCCCACCCAAGTTGGCAGCAGCATTAAATAGACGGTTATATTCTAGAATTAGCTGACCTTTATTATAAATTAGGCCACCTTGTTCAGCACAACTGATTTTACCACAGCCTTCAAGATCCAGTTCTTTCAAATTTAACTGAACCAATGTATCTGTACTGTTGATCCGGAAAAGGTTATCAGTACCTTTCATTTGAATATGAGCATTATGCAAGCCTAATGCTTTTTCATCCGTACTGAATTCGCCATCACTTTCTGCGACCGCACGGATGGTAAGAGATTTTTTAATCGCGATATGCTGGTTCAACACATAGGTATTTTTTTCTTTTAAAATAATGGTACTGGATGAGTTCTCCCCACCACACCCCATAAAACCTGATTTAGCTAAGCCACGGTTAACATACTCAACAGCTTCTCGAAGTGAACATTCCTTGTCATCTTTTTCAATATCTTCTGTAGTGGTTACAATAATATCTGCACTATACGACTGCCCCGCTATACATAGCAAAGCTATGCCTATGCTCTTCTTGAGCATAACCTTCTCCTTAATTTTTATTTCTTTCTTTTTCTTCTAAAGTTGCAGAATCCTTGCAACAGCGAATTATTTTGCCTTACTGTGTCATAGACTGAGTAATTACTCAAGAATTTTTATATTTTACCGATATTCGTCAATCAAGGCATATATCTGCCGCAGATTAGCATTGCTGACTTTCAATTTTTCCCCTTTAAGCAATTGAATAATCTGCTCTAATCTTTGAAGCAGCACTGAAGTTTGATGTGGCCCATGGCTTAGTAAATAGTCAAAGATTTGAGGGTCTAAATGGATCCCACGACGATCGAGTACCGAGGAAACCAGCGCATAGCGATCAGCATACAAACTGCCACTCGGAACACGGGTACTGACCGCCTGCGTGAGACGGGATTGTAAATCTGGCAATTCGAGTTTGAGTTCGATAGGTGCAAAACGTGACGAAAACACCAACTGCCCACCACCTTCATTATTATAATTAATCAAGTGAAATACTGCGCGTTGCCAATGGGGTACGCCACTAATCGCTTCGATATCATCAAGTGCTACCAGATCAAAACGATCTAGAGAAGTAATCGCCTCAGTCGGTGCATCTAAAAGTTCAAGCAAAGATACCTGAATTGCAGATTTACCCACTTCCAGATAAGAATCACAGATGGCAGACAACAAATGACTTTTACCTGTACCGGCTCCCCCATAGATATAAAATCGGTTGATCAGGCCTGCATGTAATTGCCGGATAGCATCAATGACATGCCCCCAACCCGGCCCTGAAAAATCACTGATTCGGGCATCGAGCTGAGGTTCTATATCTAACTGCAATTGACGCATACGATTTTTTGGCCTTATGAGTCTTTACGATGTGGATCATGAATTTTACTTGAGTTCTCCTCTGCTTGCAGCGGTTTTTTCTGTGGCTTTTTCATTTCAATATCAACATCTAAGTCTGCTGTTTCAATATTGATTGAACCGGTAGATGCATCTTGTATGATAACAGCCTGATCACCATAAAATGGCGTATGTTCATAATACTCACGGATATGCCGCAGCAGTACCACAATCACGGCTGCCACTGGTAAGGCAATCAGCATACCCAAGAATCCGGCCAGTTGCGCACCTGCCAGAACTGCAAATACTACAGCTACAGGAGAAAGACCAATTTTATCACCTAGTAAGAACGGTTGTAGGATATAGCCTTCTACAGCCTGACCCACCATGAATACAATCCCCACCAGTACCAGCTGCCACCAGTCGATTCCAAATTGGAAAAAGGTTGCAATGACTGCGGCAATAATTCCAACCGCAAAACCAAGATACGGAATGATACTGCACAATCCGGCAATCATCCCGATGATCAAGCCAATCTCTAGGCCAATCAGTTGCAGTCCCACTGCATAGACTACGCCCAGCAGAACCATGACCAGGAACTGACCTTTGACAAAGGCACCTAAGACACTATGACATTCACTCACAATATTTAAGGTTGTTTTTTCATAAGGACGGGGAATCAGGCGGCGTAAGCTGTCCAGCATACGATCCCAATCCAGCAAGAAATAAAAGGCAATAATCGGAATCAGGACAATCGTGCCACCAATCTGGATAAAATTCAGGCCAGATTGTGCCAGTTTCAGCAGCATTGCCTGAATACTGTCCGCACTATAATTGGTCTGGACATAGTCCATTACGACTGAGGAAATCTGATCGGTATCGATTTCCATTGGTACCAGATTAAAGCTATCGGAAAGCCAAGGTAAGAACGTGTAATTGATCCAGTGAATCCCGGCCGGAATGCTATCACGCGCATACATCAGCTGCTGCCAGACTAGTGGCACCAGATACCACATCACCAATGTAACCACGATCCCAATCCCGATAAATACGATACTGATCGAGAGCCATCGAGCCAGCCCAATGCGGTGCAAAACATTAACCAAGGGGCTAAATAAATAAGCAATTAGAAAAGCTGCAACAAAAGGAACTACAACTGGTTTAAGCAGATATAAAACCCAAAGTATCAATGCTATACCAGCAAGTATAAGAATGCGCCGTAAAGTACGATCGACCATAGAATCTTGCCTTTTCTCTATTAATCATTCTAAAAATTAAAATATTTTAATAAAGATAGCATTTTAGGCCACAAATACCATAAGAGTTTTACATATTCAGGTTATAATCGCACCCGCGAATGCGGAGACTTCATTATGAGCAACTCAACTTCTACCCCAAACACTGGTTTAAGCTACAAAGATGCAGGTGTCGACATTGAGGCGGGCGACGCGTTAGTCGATCGTATCAAATCTGTCGCTAAGCGTACCTCACGTCCCGAAGTTATGGGCGGTCTAGGTGGCTTTGGTGCACTTTGTAAAATTCCTAAAGGTTATGAAGAACCTGTTCTCGTATCTGGCACAGATGGTGTTGGTACAAAATTACGTCTGGCACTGAATTTGAACCGTCATGACACAATTGGTCAAGACCTGGTTGCAATGTGCGTGAATGACCTTCTTGTCTGTGGTGCTGAACCACTGTTCTTCCTTGATTATTATGCAACTGGTCACTTAAATGTTGATGTTGCTGCAAATGTAGTCACTGGTATTGGCGCTGGTTGTGAACTTGCTGGCTGTGCATTAGTTGGCGGTGAAACTGCTGAAATGCCAGGCATGTATGAAGGCGAAGATTACGATCTTGCAGGTTTCTGTGTCGGTGTTGTTGAGCAAAGTAAAATTATTGATGGCTCTAAAGTCAAAGCGGGTGACATTTTAATTGGTGTAGCTTCTTCAGGTGCGCACTCAAACGGCTACTCACTGCTTCGTAAAATCCTGGACGTGAAAAACGTTGACCTGAATCAAATCGTGGATGGTCGCCCACTTGCAGATGCTGCAATGGAACCAACACGTATTTATGTCAAACCAATTCTTGAACTGTTAAAACACGTTGATGTGCATGCGATGGCACACATCACGGGTGGTGGTTTACCAGGTAACTTGCCGCGCGTACTTCCAAACGGTGCTCAAGCGCTTGTGAATGAATCTTCTTGGGAGTGGCCTGAGCTATTCAAGCTTCTACAACGTGAAGGCGGCGTAGAACAATTTGAAATGTATCGTACTTTCAACTGTGGCGTCGGCATGGTACTTGTTGTTGATACCGCTGATGCAGACAAAACTGTTGAATTACTCAACCAGCTTGGCGAAAAAGCATGGGCGATGGGTCAGATTCAAGACAATGCTGAATCAGTTGCAGGTGCAGACGAAAAAATTCGTGTGATCTTTGCGTAATTTCGCATGACTAAAATTGCTGTACTTGTTTCGGGTAGTGGATCAAATCTGCAAGCCTTGATTGATGCCAATCTTTCAGGCCAAATTGTAGGCGTGATTTCCAACAAACCTGAAGCCTTTGCTTTAACACGTGCACAACAGGCAGACATTCAGACTGCAATTATTGAACACAAGCAATATCCAAACCGTGAAGCTTTTGATGATGTTATGCATCAACAGCTTTTGGACTGGGATGTGGATCTGGTGGTACTTGCCGGCTTTATGCGAATTTTAAGTGGAAAATTTGTGAAAGCCTGGGAAGGGAAAATGTTAAATATTCATCCTTCCCTGTTGCCTTATTATAAAGGTATGCATACGCATCAGCGTGTACTCAATACCGGTGATGTTCTGCACGGCTGTACGGTGCATTATGTTACGGCTGAGCTGGATGCAGGGCAAGCGCTTGCTCAAGGTGTTCTCAAGGTTTCTCACCACGATACGGTAGAAAGTTTGGCAACACGTGTGCATAGCCTCGAGCATGTAATCTATCCACAAGTCGTAGAATGGATTTGTAGCGGTACGATTCAACATACTGAAGACGGTGTGCTGTATCGAAATGAGAAAATGCAAGCGCCTGTTCAATTCTGCAAGTTCTAAAAAAATTTAGATATAAAAAAACGCATCCTCGGATGCGTTTTTTTATTTCCAATATATTCAATAATTCAAGCAGACTGTTGCTGAATCAGCTGTTTGACCAAGCCAGCTACTTGATCAGGTTGTTCCAATGGGAACATATGTCCACCATCCACCACGGTAAAAGGAATACCAAATTTCTTTTGCACTTGCTGCGGGAACTTGCGGGCCAGAAATGGACCTTTCTTAGCCACAACTAAATGCACAGGAATTTTGGGTTTTGCCTGAGGCAACCACCATAGTGACGGATTGGTTCTAAAGACTGCGACCTCATCCATTTTAGGAATAGTGAGTTCTACCCCACCCCGGATGGGATCATCCTGCAAGGCATGGTCAATATAAGCTTGGAAGCAATCTGCATCAAAATCCTGATAAAAACCTTTAGGGCGCAGCAATTCAGCGGCTTGTTCACGTGAATTCCAATGGTCACGACGGCGTTTGGACAGACCGGCCGGAGACATTTTATCCAATGCTTTTAAGCGAAAAGTTTTCGCAATATGCAAGGCAAAGGCTTCTTTGCCCATAATCATCGGCGGGTCCAGCATGATCATTTGTGAAAACAGTTCCGGACGCTGCAAAGCCGCCTGCAGAGTTAACACAGATCCCAAAGAATGCCCCAGACCAATGACAGGTCGCCCATGTGACTGACGTACAATACTGTCAATCACTTGCTGGGTCAGGCTTTTCCAATGGTTATCAACCGGATAACGCTTGTCTGGCCCTAAAAGCGGCACATAGATAATATCGTAATCATCTTGTAATCCATCAAACAGCTTTTGATAGACTTTGGATGGCACGCCATTGGCGTGCGCGAAATGAATCAATGGTTTCATTGCAGTGTCGTGCTATTTTCTGACTGAAGCTTCTGTGCAACCGAAGAAGCAATTCCATCCCCAATCGATGAACCCATACGACCCAAGACTGATTCAAATGGACTATATTCAATGGTGTAATTCAACGCTTTTTCAGTTTTCAGTTCACGTTTCAAAGTATTTAAGCTACCGATACGATCCGCAATTCCTAATTTCACCGCCTGATCACCGGTCCAGAACAAGCCAGAGAAAATAGCAGGATCATTGGATTTCAATTTATTGCCACGTCCTTGTTTAACTGCATTAATAAAGTGACCATGCACATTATCCAGCACACCCTGTACGTGGGCTTTTTGCGCAGGATCAACCGGCTGAGTCATAGACAGCAAAGCTTTATTTTCACCTGAAGTCATGGTGCGATCTTCAACACCTAATTTTTGCAATAGATTAGTCACGCCATAATTCGGCATGATCACCCCAATTGAACCGACCAAGCTCGATGGATTGACAATAATTTCGTCCGCAGCTGAAGCAATATAATAAGCACCTGAAGCCCCAGTATCGCCAATCACGGCATACAGTTTTTTCCCAGGATACTGTTTTTTCAGATACTGAATTTCCTGCCAGATTTCATCCGACTGTACCGGCGAACCGCCAGGTGAGTTAATATTCAGCACCACTGCTTTACTTTGTTTATTTTCAAAGGCTTTTTTCAATGATTTGATAGTATTGCTACTGTTCACACTCTGTTTGTCAGCAGCAATCGTCCCCACAATATCCACGACTGCGATATGCGAACCCGCAGCAGCGCTAGCATCTGAAGAAACTGAACTACAGCTTTTGCCTAACGCCAAAATGACAACAAGCAAATAAGCAAAAGTCAGAAATTTAAAGAAAATTCCCCAACGGCGTGCACGGCGCTGTTCTTCTACCGAAGCTAAAACTGCTTTTTCCAGCAGTTTCCATTCCGGGCCAGTCGGTTGAACTGGCTGTTGCGTATTTTGTATTTGATTTTCAGGTTTTGGTGGCCAATCGGACATAAATAATCCAATAAATTGATTTATATTGAACCCATTATATACACTGAATCGGGTAATTCTGTCTAAACAAAACGTTTTCGCCTATAATAAATTTTGTTCTCTTTTTTTGTACTTAGACGAAATCAATGACGAAACAGGGCTCACGGAATTCAGCTTACGGTTTACTCAAATACATTAGCCGCCAACCGCTTCCGGTTTCTCGCTGGATGGCCCGTATTCTGGCCTTTATTGTGAACAGTTTTAAAGTCACTAAAACTTCGGAAGTCATTCGTCTGAACCTTGAAATCAGTCTTTCAGAACTGTCTAATCAGGAACGTGAACAGATTAATCGTGCTGCGGTTCGCAATGAATTAATGTCATATTTCGAGTTCTTTACTATTTGGGGCTCAAGCAATCAGAAAAATCTTAAACGCGTTCATCGCGTTATTGGCGAAGATCTACTTCATGATGCCCTTGCACAAAATAAAGGTTTGGTTTTAATTGTGCCGCATTTTGGTACCTGGGAAATTATGAATGCCTATATTGCCCAGTTCACCTCAATGACCATTATGTACAAACCTGTGAAAAATCAGGCTGCAGATCAATTTGTACGGGCCGCCCGTAGTCGTGAACAGGCGCATCTGGTGCCGACCGATGAATCTGGCGTCCGTCAGATTTTTAAAGCCTTAAAACAAGGTGGCACTACGGTCATCCTTCCGGATCATACCCCGAATATCGGTGGTGAATATATTCCCTATTTCGGCGTGCCTTTGGCCACCAGTAATTTAAGTGCCAAGCTGATTCAAAAGACCAAAGCGCGTGCCCTGTTTTTATATGCTCTACGTAATACTGAAGATGGATTCGATATTTTTATCGAAGCAGTTGATGAAAAAATTTATAATGGCAATGCCAATCAAGGCACACAAGTCATTATCAATAGTATTGAAAATTTAATTCGTCGCCATCCGGAACATTATCATTGGAGTTATAAACGCTTTAATGCGCATCAAGACTTGGGAAATCTCTACAAACTTGAGCATGAACAAGCTTTGGACAAAGTAAATGCATTAAGAACTCAAGAACTACATAAAGTTTCGCCCATATTGGAATCAGTCACTTAAGGGCTGACGATACAACCACTGCCATTCATGTCGTTCGGCAGAAAGCACCAGTTTTGAGCCTTGTTGCTGGAAGTGCACACTCCCCTGTTCTGCTGTGGTCAATAAGGGAATATTAAGTGCTTTCAACCGTTGCTGGGTCAGTTGGCTCGGGTGGCCATAACGGTTAAATTTCCCAGCCGAGGCAATCGCCAGTTTAGGCTGCAAAACCTGTAAAAATTGATAGGCTGAACTGTGCTGACTGCCATGATGCCCGAGTATCAGCACATCGACCTGAAGTTCGGGATAGTCTTGGAGCAGCTGATATTCAGTTTCCCAACCCGTATCCCCCATCAGTAAAAAGTTTTGATACGGTCCGGCATTTTTAACTTGCAGATATATCACACAAGAGCGGTCGTTTTTATTGAAGTTTGGCGTATTTAACTGCTGCTGCCGAGGTGCCAGAATTTTAAAGTTAATCGTCTCAGACCATTGCCATTGCTGTCCTGCATAACAAAACTGAAAACTTGAAGAAGCAGCTGTTTCAGGCATCTGATTGGATGACACTTGTCGGATGTTTAGTTGATCTTTAATGCTGTGATATGCACCGCTATGGTCCTGATCCAGATGGGTCAAAATCAGTTGATCCAGTTCTCCAACACCTTGCACAGACAAAAATGGCATAATCACTTGCCGACCAATACTGAATTTTTCTTCATTATAATAACCGCCCATATCGATCATCATGCTCTTTTGCCCTTCCCGAATGAAGATGGCCTGTCCCTGCCCGACATCCAGAACAGACAGCTGAAATGCATGCTGATTAAGTTGAGGAATGCACAGTGGTAAACAGGCAAGTGCTGTCCAGCTTTTGGGCACTAAGCCACGCGGCAAAAAGACAATTAATAAGCCCAAAATACATAGAGCAATCATCCAGACATTCATGGCCACAGGAATCAGTTGCGGTGCAAACAGCCGATCAAGCAGATTCAAAAATGCCAGCAGTATATGAATAAAAATATCATTGAGCTGAAACAGCAGACTCGAAAGTGGTTCAGAAATGAAAAATAATAAAGCCGCCAGAATATCTACGGGAACTATCAGCAGGCCAATCCACGGGATAGCCACCAGGTTGCTTAGCGGCGTAATCCAGGCGATCTGCTTAAAGAACAGCATCATTAAGGGAAACAGGGCCAGAAAAATTTTCCACTGCGACTCCACTAAAACTTTCATTGCAAAATACAGCCATTGTAATGCTGTTTGTATTGTTTGATGCGGTTGCTGCTGAATGGTTTGATAGATTCGCAGCAAGACAAAACAGGCTCCATAAGACAGCCAGAATGCGGCCGACAAAATGCTAAAAGGATCAAAGAGCAACAATAAGGCAGCACTTAAAATCAGCAGTTTTAATGGCTGCATACTTTGCCTGAGCAGCAGCGTAAAAGTCACAATCACACAAATCAGTAAAGTGCGTAACGCCGGAATTTCAAAACCGACAAAGGCACAATACAGCAATACACATAACAAAAAAGGCAGACTCAAAAAATACTGCCTTGGCCATTTCAGATAAATCTGCGGTACGTACCTTGAAATCAGATATTGCAACGCTCCACAAACGATAAAGGCAAAGATCAGGACATGCGGTCCGGAAATCGCCAGCAAATGACTCATGCCAAAACGCTGGAATTGCTGTTCCGTCGCTTGATCCAAGAGACTTTCATCACCACTTAATAGAGCCAGTAACAAGCCTTTCTGCTGTACGGGTTGTCTGGCCACAAACTCTCTTAAGGTCAGTCGCTGCTGTTCTACCCAAAGCAAAAATCGCTGATTCAAATTTTTCTGCTGACGTAGATATTTAGCATGACCTAGTGCATAGAGTTGTTGCGGTTGCAACTCTTGGATATGTTTAATCCTAAACCCGGCCATAACATTTTGCTGCAAGGCCCATTTTTCTGCATCAAAAGCACCCGGTGTCGCATAACTATGGTTAGGTCGAATCTGGCCTTGTAATAAATAATAGTGTCCCAGTTCAAGAGTCTGCTGTTTGGTTACATCATTTCCTAAACTGGATATGACAGGATCTGAAACTGGCAGAAAACCCATCCACTTAACTGTAGTGCCATCAGGGTTAAGCACATGCAGGGCTTGCTGGATATTCTGATCGCCCAGTTTATTCAGCTCTTTGATATAGACTACGATTTTTTTTTCAGAGACCTCGTGCTCTCGTTTGGATAAACGTTCAGCCAATTGCAGATTGGCATAAGCATGACCTAAAAAAACTCCCAAAAGCAGGCTTGATCCAGTGATCAACAAGCTTCGCAGCGGTGTATTCGAAATGAACTTTAATTTATGGCAACCCATATACCACAACAGCGCAACGATCAAAACTACCGTCCCGCTCAGTTGAACAGACAGGAAACTTTTCCCCATACAGGCAAGGCCTAAAATCCAGCCGATACACAGCCACTGCAACATTGAATCTTATTCTTTATTATTATTTTGCCCAATAATAAAGCCCACCGGAGTGAGCTTCAATCAAATGCGAATATTCTCGTTATTTATGGTTCAATCCAGAGACCATCCTGCATGTGTAAAATTCGGTCTGCAGCATGGGCCAGTTGTTCATCATGGGTCACGATCAGCATCGCCATATTGAACTCACGTTGTAATTCGGTCAGCAGTTCAAAAATCTTTGCTGCAGTCTTGCGATCCAGATTTCCGGTCGGCTCATCGGCCATCATCAGTTTAGGTTTACCGACTACTGCGCGTGCCAAAGCAACACGCTGACGTTCACCGCCGGATAATTCACCCGGCTTGTGAGTCAGACGATGTGAAAGACCAACACGTTCCAGCAAATATTCGGCTTGCTGTTTGGCTTCCTTGAACTTCATGTTGTCGCGTAACATCAGCGGCATGGCCACATTTTCCAGTGCCGTAAATTCTGGCAACAGGTGATGGAACTGATAAACAAAGCCCAAATGCTCATTCCGCACATAACCGCGTTCTGCTTCAGACAAGGTATCAAAACGGCGGCCATTCACCATGACCTGACCCGAAGTAGGACGATCCAATCCACCCAAAACATGCAATAAGGTACTTTTGCCTGAACCACTGGAACCCACAATCGAAACAAACTCGCCAGCTTTCACTTGTAATGACAAGCCACGAATTACATCGACAGTGGCTTTACCATCGGTAAAGGACTTGTGAATATTCTGGGCATCTAAAATCAGATTACTCATAACGCAATGCCTCTGCGGGTTGAATTTTTGCTGCACGTAAAGCCGGATAAATTGTCGCGACAAAACTAAGGGCCAGTGACAAGCCGACAATCACCAAGACATCCTGCCAGCGCAGATACGAAGGTAAGTAGTTAATAAAATAGGCATCAAACATATTCAGGCCTAAAGTATTGTTGAGCCAGCCAATAAAGCTACTGATACTGGTTGCCGCAATAATCCCGAGGATGGCCCCTGCACAAGTTCCAATCACCCCAATCACGGTACCTTGCACCATAAAGATTTTGGTAATGGTGGCAGGTGAAGCCCCCAAAGTCCTTAAAATGGCAATGTCCGATTTTTTATCCGTCACCACCATCACCAGTGAAGACACAATATTAAATGCCGCGACTAGAACGATCAGGAATAAAAGCAGGCTGACCATGGCTTTTTCCATCTGAATCGCGCTGAACAGATTACCATGGGTATAAGTCCAGTCCGAAGCATAAAAATTCCCCGGCAAATCACGCACAATTTCCTGAGACACTTGTGGTGCCAGGAAAATATCATCCAGCTTCATACGCACACCCTGCGCACCATCCGGTAGACGCAGCAAGGTCGAGGCATCATTTAAAGCGATATAACCCATCATCGAGTCAACTTCAGCACCAATACTGAAGATTCCCACGACTTTAAAACGCTTAAAACGTGGGACGACACCGGCTGGTGATGGGGTGGCTTCTGGCAAAACCAGAGTAATATTGTCATTTAAACCCACACCCATGGCATCGGTCATTTGCTTGCCCAAAACAATACCAAATTCACCTTTTTTCAGGCTGTCGATACTGCCCTCAACCATATGGTTTTGTATAATTGAAACTTTTTTCTCATACTCGGGTTCAATCCCGCTGACCATAATGCCGGCGACCTGACCCTGTGCGGTCAGCATGCCTTGTAATTGAGTAAAAGGTGCGACTCCCTGAACATGCTCATGCCCTTCAATTTGCTTTGCAAGTTCTGGCCAATTTGTTAAAATTTGTGTTGAGGAAACAGTCGCTTGAGGTATCATTCCTAAGACACGATTCTTTAACTCTCGGTCAAAACCATTCATCACAGACAACACTGTAATGAGGACTGCCACACCGAGTGTGAGGCCGATCATTGAGACCAACGCGATAAAAGAAATGAAGTGGTTACTACGCCGTGCGCGAGTATATTTCAACCCTATATACAGCGAGATTGGTTTGAACATAACCATCTAGTCCGAGGTAATAAATTATGGAAAATGTACAGCATCCAAACGGATTTACGGAAAGACGCGTCATGTCTCGAATCGATGCTGCCTTACGAATTAATTATCAGATTATTTCCGATGATGTTGCCTTGAATGATCCTTACGATCCTAACTTCGTCTTGCCCCGCTATTTTCTACTACTTGCAGAACTAGATCAATTTGATCATGCGGTTAACTACGAATTAGAACAATTATCTGAAAAAGATCAACAAATTGCTCGAATCTTATCCTTATTTAATCAAAAGTTAAACCTTATTACCGGTTCTTTGTATGACGCAATTGTACAAAGCATGTTACCTGTACCAGAGCAAGTGAACTTTTCAGAAACCGGTTTTAGTTTCTTTAATGAGCGCCCTATCGCTGAAGGCACCTATCTGCACGTGACTTTGAGTCATCCGGAAAATTTCTTCCATATTGCAGCAACCGCTCAGGTGGCCTACAGTCGCGAAGAAGAAAATGGCAAATATCGGACTGGTGCATATTTTATTACCATGCATCCCCAAGACCGTGTCAAACTGGGTGAATGCGTCAAGGCTCACTTTGTTTAAATTACTGCTTTAGTCAGTGCTGCTGGGTGATGAAAGGCGAGCGTTATAGCTCGCTTTAATTTCTCTGGAAAAATATAACAACAAACCAGCCAGTAAGATAACGACACCGAAGACAGCCCCACCCGATAATTTTTCATCATTCAGAATCACCCCGACAAATAAGGCCAGCATCGGCGTCAATACGGTGGTCAATGACAAAGTGGTCGCCTTGATTTTCTGCACCAGTTTAAAATAACAGAACATCGCAATCAGGGAAGCCATGATTACAGCATAACTGAGTCCAATTAGCGATTTTGCCTGTGGGATCTGGGTTGGTGCAAATTGCCAGATAAATGGCAACATGGTACAGGCCATGACCGCTGAAACAGCAATAGAACCGGCCGCTTGTGCCATAGGTTCGAGAGGTGCATTAACTTTTTTCACCCAGAACATCGAAACACAGTAAATAAAAACACTGAGCAACATCAGGCCTATGCCAATCGGCTGAATATGCTGATCTTTGCCACCGACACAGATAATGCCCAGACCCAGCAAGGCAATCGCCATACCACCCCACTGCGAAGGATAGAGCTTAAGCTGAAATACAAAACGGCCAATTAAACCGGTAATAATCGGCGCCAGTCCGAACATCAGGGCAATAATGCCTGAACTCAGATAATCCGTGGCCAGATAAGTGAAAATCTGTGAGCCGATAAAACTGCATGCGCCAGCCAGGTAACTGTGCATGGATAATTTATCTAAGGGAAAACGGGTTTTAAATAGCCACAATAAGGCAAATGCAAAAGGCAAAGCCAAAAAGAAACGCAATGCCAAAGCCCAGAGCGGATGCAAATCCGTCACACTCCAGACAATCGCTAGCGGTGTCGTCGCCCAGATAAAAACCAATAAAAGATAGGTGGCAATCATATTGGTTTGTGTGGGCATGCGAGTCACTCTGAATAAGGCTTAAAGCGCGGAAGTTTTACGTTTTTGTTTTTGGATGGTCTGATCGAGTGCGCTGGAAAATTCGCGTTTATCCCGTTCTGAAATCGGGGGTGGCCCGCCCGTTTGCACGCCCGCTCCGCGTAAGCTGTCCATAAAATCGCGCAGATGTAAGCGCGCTTTGACATTGGCCGTAGTATAAATTTCACCACGGGGATGAATCGCAATTCCGCCTTTTTCAATCACTTCCGCAGCCAAGGGAATATCTTGGGTCATGACAATATCATGCTCTTTCATGCGCAGAATAATCTCTTTATCCGCAGCATCCGCCCCACTCATCACCTGAATTGAATTAATTCTGATCGAAGGAGTTATTCCGACTGGTTGGTTGGCAACAAAAGTGACTTCCAGCTGATAGCGATCCGAAGCACGAATAATCACATCTCGCAGAATACGGGGCAATGCATCGGCATCGACCCAAAGTTTGAATGGCAACACAGGGCTTCCCATTAAGGTATAAATCATGGTTATTCTAGCAAATTGCAGTGATCAGGTTGATGATTAAATCGCTCCATTTTCATTGCATCTGTCATCAATATTTTAAAAAGTATGTGCCCGGTAAAACTGGCATGATTCACGCGAGAAAAAAATTGACTTCATTTGACTGGCATTTTAATTTTAAAATTCATTCGATTGACTTGAAAAATCGCAATGACCCTCGATTAACTATAAATACATCATCCAAGATCAATTGTGCATATGAAAAATCAGAATAGCCCAGAGATCATCACCATTGATGATCAAAATTTCGGTAGTCATGTCGAACATTGGACCTTGCTCACCGACAACCCTGGCACAGATGTTCCACAGTGGTTAGGCAAAGCTCTTGATGAACCAATCATGCCGATGGGCCTTTGTACACAAGAATGTGATATGGATGCAGAGACCTGGCTGATTCAGGGACCGAGCAAAGCTGCGGTACAGTTGAGTCAAGTGATTGCCGTCGAAAACAACAAACCTCAAGCAGTAAAAACTGCATTTCCGTGCTTTGACAGTCCTTATCAGGTGAAAGCCACGATTGACCGGATTATTTCCTGTAAATCCAACACCCAAGCTGTATTGCGCCTGAATCTGGGTGCTAACAATATTATTTACGCTTTCGATAGCCTGTATAGCGTCAATCACCCACATTATGAAAAAGACCAGTCCTATGTGGTGAATCTGAATGGCTGGGCCTATGAACTTGAAGCGGTCGCAGATCATGAGCATCTGGTGGTTGATGATCCGGCTTCGATCAAGCACCACCGTGCCTTGAATGATATTCTGGCTGCCAATAATGGTGTAGCACCGGATAATTTGCAGGAACAGATTGATGCCTGGCAGCCGCAGTGCGAAGAAGATAAAGAACCTGTAACCGTAGATTTTTCTAAAATGGTGGCTTATCTATACGGCGAAACCATGGGTCAGGAAGATGAAGCCTGGTTCCAGGGCAATATTGTCGGTAAAACGACTATGCAGTTTATGGGTCAGGACTATACCCTATATGATGTCACCCTCATTCATGATGAAGGCCAGCCTGCGACCTTGATCCGGATTGCAACGCGGAATGACCAGTACAGAGACTTTCAGATTGGCCAGTATATTCGTGGCAACTTGTGGATTCAGGCCAATATTTATAGAAAAGCGGCCTAAGTTCAAACAGAAAAAGAAGATATTCATTTTGATGGGTATCTTCTTTTAATCCATCTATATCCTTATTTGTCATTTTAATTTTTGATTATTTTTTATACATATTTTCTGGCTTAATAATCTATTTAAATTCATTAAAAACCGAGTTATCCACATTTTTAAATTCAAATAAATTCATTTTAAATATTTAAAATGACCTTAAAAACCTTGTAAAAATAAGCATTTGATTTCTCATATAAATAATCTGATGTCGTGCAAATCTGATATTTAAATAAAATGAAAATTTATGCTCTTTAATTAAAAATGTACTTTATTTAATCAATTTTTTATGATAAAAATACTCACAACAAATTAGTATTAACGATAAATAGATCGGACAATAAATATCTATGAAAATCGTGCAAGAAGAAACATTACAACAGGTCGAGCATCATCTTAGCTCCCGCTATAATATTGATATGATGTCCTGCCTTTTTTTCATGTTGGGGATGCTGATCTGCGGATTCATCCTGCATACTTTTATTTTCTAAAATTATTGTATTCATAAAAAACCCAGCTTGTGCTGGGTTTTTTCGTTTCAGGAATTAACCATTGCGTTTGGCAAAGTCATCCATAAAGTTCACTAATGCCTGCACGCCCTCTAAAGGCACGGCATTATAAATACTTGCGCGCATACCGCCAACCGAACGGTGACCAGCAAGATTTAATAAATGCTGCGCTTCAGCTTCTTTCAGGAACTGTTTCTCAAGATCAGCATTGGCCAAAGTAAATGGTACGTTCATGATCGAACGGTTTGCTTTTGCAATCGGATTCGCATAAAAATCGCTTTGATCGATATAACCATAAAGTAAGTTAGCTTTCTCAAGGTTCACTTTGTGCATGGCATCTACACCGCCATTTTCCAGCAACCACTCAAATACTAAGCCAGATAAGTACCATGCATAAGTTGATGGTGTGTTGACCATTGAGCCATTTTTCGCTTGATCTGAATATTTCAAGATGCTTGGAATTTCAGGTTTGGCTTGATCAAGTAAATCTTCACGAATAATTACCAGCGTCAAACCAGCAGGACCAATATTTTTTTGCGCACCCGCATAGATCAGGCCAAATTTAGAGACATCTAAGGGTGCAGATAAAATGCTAGATGAATAGTCACAAACTAATGGCTTGTTTGTTCCAGGAATTGAAGCAAATTGCAGACCGCCAATGGTTTCATTATCGGCATAATGTACATAGGCTGCATCCGCAGACAGGTTCCATTCGCTTTGTGCACTGATCGCATATTTACCATCAATTTGGATACCTGCTTTTACAACATTGATATCGCCATAACGCTGCGCTTCTTTCAAGGCTTTTTCAGACCAGATACCGGTATCGATATAGTCTGCTTTGTTGTTTTTGCCAAGCAGGTTCAATGGAATTGCCGAGAACTGTAATGATGCCCCACCCTGCAAGAACAATACTTTGTAGTTCTCAGGAATATTCATGAGTTTACGTAAGTCTGCTTCCGCTTTTTCAGCCATGGCAACATAGTCGGCACTACGGTGGCTCATTTCCATGATCGAAAGACCTTTGCCGTGCCAGTCAAGCATTTCAGCTTGAGCTTTTTCAAGTACGGCAGTCGGTAATGCAGCAGGACCAGCACAGAAGTTGTACGCGCGCATGATTTTTCCTTTCAGAGTGAAACACAATAAAATGATGGCATTTAACCATATCTGGCAGGGTCTTGCACAAAATTATTTCAATCTATGAGTCAAGATAGAGTCAAAAAATCAATGTAGATTCACAAGATAAATTGACCAGTATTTTAGCCTGCTGTTTTTATCATCTTTGAACTAACAATTGAAAATATTCAAGATTAAGCCATTTTTTGATTCTAGATATTCCATTAAAAACAGCCGATAAGTATTTGAAATACAGATGTAAAAGAAACAATACTATAACTTTACACTAGTTCTATCTGCGAACCTTTGATTTATACTAGCCGGATAACATCACCGGCTTAAAATCAATTTAGCGACTTTATGAACTTAAAGAAAAATAAAAGACAGCTTGTCTGGGGTTTAAATCTGCTTGCATCGATGATGTATGGCAGCTTTACTCATGCGCAGAGCATCAGCTTTCAGGACGCTGAACGTCAGTTGTTGCAAAATTCTTATAGCAGCCAAGCCTATCAAAGTCTGGAACAGGCCTCAAAACTTGAAGCTGAAGCAGTAAAAGGCGTAGGTCTGCCACGAGTCGATCTGAATGTTCGTGCGTATGCCTTTCATAATGAACTCGATCTGCCTTTGGGTGCTTTAAAAAATAATTTAGAGCAATCCTTAACGGATGGTGTAAATAATAGAATTGATGAACTGAACTTAGGTGATCTGGCTGACCCACTAAAAAATAGTTTAAGACAACCTATTCAAAATGGGGTGGGCTTAATTCCTGATAGTTCGCATGTCGTGCTGGATGATCAGGTGATTCGTCCGACGGTTTCAATCATGATGCCGCTTTATACCGGTGGACTGACAAGCAGCGCTAAAGAAATCGCCAATATTCAGGTCGGTCGTAGTCAGCTCAGCAACAAACAGCAGCAAGACACGCAGCGTTTTGAACTGATTCAAAGTTATTTCAATGTGCAGCTTCAAAAGCAACTGCATGCAGCTGCGCTGTTTAACCTGAATGCCATGCAGCAGCATTATCGCAATGCCTTAAAGATGGAACAGCAAGGTTTTATCAGTAAAGGCCACCGCATGCAGTTTGAAGTGGCACGCAATAATGCCGAGCGCAGTCAGCAAAATACGCAGGCCAATTTGAATGCTGCCCTGTTCCAGCTGAATAATCTGCTTCAGGAAAGTAGCATCACCGAACTTGCGACGCCTTTATTTGTCAATAAAACCGAGCCACAGGCCTTAAATCATCTGCTGAAAACCTTTAGTCAGAACTCTGCGCTGATTCAAAAAATGCAGCTGGATACTCAATTAGCTCAAGCCAATGTCAAAGCCCAGCAAGCAGCGAAAAAACCGAATGTTTTTGCTTTTGGCGAATATAGTCTGGATCAAAATGAAAACTGGATTGTCGGGGTGGCTGCCCGTTATAACTTATTTTCCGGAATTGATAAAAATAAAAATATTCAGGCTGCCGAACTCAAACGCTCTGCTACAGAACTGCTTACTGCACGCACCCAGCAGGAAATTGAAAATCTGATTTATAAATCTTATAGCGAAGCACTCAGTGCACAGCAAAGTGATGCACTTCTGGCACAAAACTTGAAAGCCGCACAGGAAAATTTACGCATCCAAGAATTGTCCTTTAAAGAAGATATGGGCACCGCCACACAGGTCATCGATGCACAAAATGTGCTGAGTGGACTACGAGCCGAAACTGCCTTGAATGCCTACAAATATGTGATGTCACTGGCCACCCTATTACAAAGCCATGGCTCGATTGCAGAATTTCCCAACTACATTCAACATACCAACACTCACTATATTCGCTAATGGAGCCGAACATGAACGAAGATCAAAAAACCAATGATCCTGTGAATGAAGCGGCTTCATCCAGCGATACAGAAAAATCGCCTGCACAACAGGTAGAAACAAAAACTGGAATAGAAAATAACGCAGCGACTTCGACAGAGCATGAACAACCCGCTGAAATCGCTAAAAAGAAAAAATATTTATTGCTCGCCCTGATTCCAGTTCTGCTGGCAGTCATCGCATTTGGATTATGGAAAAGCTACCAACCGGCTCCGCTGGAATTGCAGGGTCGTGTAGAAGCTGAAACGGTCCAGGTGGCGACCAAAGTGCCGAGCCGCATTGAAGAAATTTATGTAGAAGAAGGTCAGCGGGTCAAAAAAGGCGATGTACTGGTGCGCTTAAACAGCCCGGAAATTCAGGCCAAAAAACAGCAAGCCGCAGCGGCTTTACAATCTGCGCTGGCCTTACAATCGACTGCTGAACGTGGCTCGCAAGAAGAAAATATCGCGAGCCTGTATGCCAACTGGCAATCGCTGAAAGCACAGCAAAATTTAGCCAAAGTTTCTTATGAGCGTGGTGCAAATTTATTTAAGGAAGGTGTGATCTCACGCCAGCGCCGTGATGAATTATTTGCAGCCAGTCAATCAGCGGCGCAAATGACTGAAGCGGCGTATCAGCAATACGCACGTGCCAAACGTGGCAGCACCTCGCAGCAAAAGAGTTCTGCCGATGCACAGGTAGATATTGCCCAGGCTGCGCTGGATGAAGCCAATGCTTTAGAGGCAGAAACCCAATTAGTTGCACCTGTAAACGGAACGGTGTCTAAAACCTATGGAAAAGTCTCGGAGCTGGTAGCCACCGCAGTCCCTGTGGTCAGCCTGATTGAAGATCAAATGTGGGTAAGCCTGAATATTCGTGAAGACCAATATGCCCCATTTCAGAAAATGAGCAGCATTGAAGGTTATATTCCTGCCCTAGATAAAACCGCCACTTTTAAAATCAAGCAGATCAGTGCCGAGGGTGAATTTGCCACCATTAAAACTACACGCCAAACCGGCGGTTATGATGTACGAAGTTTTAAGCTGCATCTTGTGCCCGCACCAGCGATTCCTGAACTCAAAGTCGGGATGAGCGTGTTATTTAAACTGAAAGAGACCCGATAATGTGGACGGGTATATGGCGCGAACTGCGCTATCTGCTCAACGAAAAATGGGATCTGTGTCTGGTCACGCTCGCACCTGCACTGGTGATTATTTTATTCAGCAGCATGTTTGCTCAAGGGAAACCGGATCATTTACCGATTGCGATTATTGATCAAGACCAGAGTGCGCTGAGTCAAAGCATTTATCAACATGTGGCGCTGAATCATACTCTTAAAATTGCTACGGTGTCGGAACAAACAGCTGAAATTGAGCGCCTGTTAAATCAAAATAAAATTTGGGGTTATATCCATATTCCAAGCGGTGCCGAGCAACGTCTGGTTCGTGCCCAGGATGCTGACATCAGTATTGCCTTTAACCAGAGTTATTTCAGTATCGGAAATACCATCTCCTCTGCCATGCTGGTCAGTACCCTACAAGCACTGGCTGAATTTGGCGGACAGCAATATCTGGGCAACCGGCTGCCTTCTCTCGAAGCACCGTCACCGCATATCAAAATATCGCCACTGTATAATCCGCAGCTGAATTATGAATTCTATCTGGAACCCTATGTCATTCCGGCAATTCTGCATTTACTACTGTGTTGTTGTGTGGCATTTTCCGTCGGTCAGGAACTAAAGCGGCAGACCTTAACAAGCTGGATTAGCAACTCATCCATCTGGATGGCATTGCTGTCTAAGAACCTGGTCTATGTGGCTATTTTTAGTCTATGGACCTGGATCTGGATGTTCTGGCTGATTGAAATTCGCGGCTGGTTTGTTGCCGGTTCGCTCAGCCTGATTCTATCGGCACAATTTCTGCTATATAGCGCCTATGCATTTTTAAGCAGTGCAGTGGTTCTGGCGACCAAAGATTTAAGTAAATCTTTTGGCATCATTGCGGTCTATGGCGGTTCATCTTTAAGTTTTGCCGGTGTGACTTTACCTTTAAATAATGCGCCCCTATTCACCCAGTTTTGGTCCAATATTATTCCGTTCACGCCCTATGCCAAATTACAAACTGAACAATGGGTGATTGGTAGTCCATTGCATATTTCACTGCAAGCTGGATTAATGCTGCTGATCTATGCCCTAGTCTACGCTCTGCTGGCTTATCTGTTTCTTAAAAAAATCGCCAAAGGAGCAACACCATGAAATCCCTTTGGTTTTACTATCTACAAAGCTTTAAAGATATCGTCAGTCACGGCACGATCTTTACCACGCTGATTCTATCCGTCTTGTTTTACAGCTTTTTTTATCCAACCGCTTATCAGGCACAGCAGGCTGAAGCCTTACCGATTATTATTGTCGATGAAGAACAAAGTAACTTAACCACCCGTATTATTGGTCAGGTGGCACAAAGCCCCAATGTCGAAATTCAGGCAATTACCGGCAATTTCGCCGAAGCCAAACAATGGGTGGAGTCACAAAAAGCCGATGGCATTTTACTGCTGCCGGACAATTTATCGCAAAGCTTAAGGCATGGTGAAACAGGCGGAATTGGACTGTATTTAAGCACGGCCAACTTTTTAGTGACCAAACAAATTGGTCTGGGCTTAGCTACATCAGTTGAGCAAACTTTGGCAGATTATACTGAACGCTTTGGCAAGGTCTCGGATTTTTCACCTGCCCTTTCTGTGCATCAAATTCCTTTATTTAATCCGCTATCCGGCTATGGCAGCTATGTCTTTCCTGCGGTTGCACCTTTAATTATTCACCAAACCATTCTTTTGGGTTTGAGTATGCTGATTTTGGTATATCGGGAAAGAAAAGTAGAATTAAACGCAAATGCATTGATTGGGATGTGTTTAGCGGTCTTTACTATTGGCTGTCTGGGATGTTTCTATTTATTCGGCTTTAGCTTCTGGCTATTTGATTATCCGCGCGGTGGCAACCTGCTCGGGATGCTGCTGGCTGTTCCGGTTTTTATCTACACAATAATTGGCATGACCTGCCTATTTGCCAGTTTTCTGGATCTGCCAGAACGTGCGGGTCATATGATTGTATTCACTTCCATTCCACTGTTCTTTTTATCTGGTGCGGCCTGGCCGCATGCTGCCATGCCTATCTGGATGCAAGTCCTTGGTGAAATCCTGCCTTCCACGCAAATTGTGCAGATGTTTATTCAACTCAATCAGATGGGTGTACCTACCGCACTGGTCTTGCCTAAATTGCTCTATCTTGGAATGATTGGCAGCTTGTGCTTTTTCCTGGCTTATCGACGTTTAATTCCCAAGCATCAAAGCAGATAGAGCATTATAGCAATGCTCCTATTCCACTTATTTACTCGATTCACCAAAGACCTGAATATTGAAATTACGAATCTTGTTACTACCATTCGGCTTGTCAAAACTCACATCATACTGAACCAGATTCTCCCGATAGGCAATTTCATAGCTGACCTTATATTGTCCCGGCTGATTGGTTGCTTCTTCAATCTCTTTGGTCATTAAAGTCTTAGACTTGTATTCACCTTGAGGAATTGAACGTGAAAAGCGTTTCATCAGCTTTTCATTATCCTTAAACTGGGTTTGCAACTGCGGCTCTAACTGATCCAGAAATTCCTCATATTTCCCGTCACGCAAATCCTCATAGGCTAGCTGTGCCGCCTTTTCCTGTTCAGGACTCGGATTCGGAATATTGTCCATTGAATTACAGCCAGTCAATGCAACCGCTGCTGCCAACAACATTAATTTGGTTTTCATCGCTTACCCTTATGGAGTCAAGGTTTATAAAAAAGGACGCCGAAGCGCCCTTTTTATCAGTAAAAAACTTATTCTTCTACTGAATTTTCACCGTCTTTTGCAACTTGCTCAGTTTCAGCTGCTACATCTGTTTCTGCTACTAAAGATTCTGCACCTTCAATCGCTTCAACAAACTCATCTTCTTCAACCGCTTCGATTGAAACCACACCGACCAGCAATTCCTCATTACCTAAACGGATCAGACGAACACCCTGTGCGTTACGACCAGTTTGCGCCACTTCAGATGCACGAGTACGAACCAGCGTACCGCCATCAGAAATCAGCATCAGTTCTTTAGAAGCATCGATGGCAACAGCGCCCACCAATTGACCATTACGTTCAGAGGTCTTGATCGCAATCACACCCTTACCGCCACGTTTCTTGGTCGGGAAGTCGTCTACTGGAGTACGTTTACCATAACCATTTTCAGATGCACACAGTACTTCACCAGTTTCAGGAACTACCACCAATGACACGATTCGGCTAATCAATGCTGAATCTGAACCATCTTCGTCATCAGACTCGATCTCAGTTTCGTCATTTTCTTCTAGCTGTGCAGCTGCACCAATGGTCACGCGCATACCACGTACACCTTTGGCAGAACGGCCCATTGAACGCACATCAGTCTCTGCGAAGCGAATAGCTTTACCTTCATTCGAGAACAACATGATTTGCTGTTCACCGTCAGTAATCGCTACACCGATGAGGGTATCATCGCCATTCAGCTCAATCGCACGTAAACCGTTTGAACGAACATTCGAGAACTGTTCAAGCTCTACACGTTTAATCGTACCGTATTCAGTCGCCATAAACACATAGAAGTTTTTACGTACCGCTTCAGCCTGCTGAGCAAAGTCATTGATGATGTCATCATCAAGATCTGTTGCAGAAAGCTCCAAGCCCAACTGTTTCAATTGAATACGCAATGCATCAGAAATATCATCTGCACCATCTTCAGATTCTGTCAGCGCTGCTTCAAGCTCGGCAAAATGAGCATTGATCACTTCATTGGCTTGCAACTGCGCTGCATTGGCTTTTACAAATGCCTTGAAGTCAGCCAGACGTTCTTTGAATTTCTTCGGCGCATCAATCACAGGCAAGATTGCGGTAATGGTCTCGTTTTCATCCAGTGGCAGCAAGTTCACCATTGGGCGACCTTTGGCACCACGTGAGGCTTGCGGCACTTCATAGACTTTCAGACGGTAGACCTTACCAACGTTGGTAAAGCAAAGTACCGTCGCATGACTTGACGTCACAATCAGATGTTGAATGTAATCATCTTCTTTCATGCTGGTCGCAGACTTACCACGGCCACCACGACGCTGTGCAGCGTAATCAGACAATGGTTGAGTTTTCGCATAACCTGATTTCGATACCGTCAGAACCATTTGCTCTTCAGGAATCAGATCTTCACGAGAGAAATCGATACGTGACTCGACAATCGACGTTTTACGCGCATCGCCATACTGCTGAAGAATCAAGGCCAGCTCTTCACGAATGACATTCATCAACAGATTAAAGTCATTCAAAATTGCAGTCAGTTCAGCAATTTGTGACAGGATTTCACTATATTCAGCATGTAACTTGTCTTGTTCCAGACCAGTTAAACGATGCAAGCGAAGTTCCATAATTGCATTCACCTGGGTTGGAGACAGACGATAAATCTCGCCATCCAAACCAAACGGGCGACTTGGGTCTTCACCTTCAATCTCATCCGGACGAACAGAAACTGAACCGGCTTTTTCTAGCAATGCCAAAACACCGCCACCTGCCCATTCACCTGCCTGCAAACGCTCCCGCGCTTCAGCCGGATTCGCAGAACTCTTAATGGTTTCGATGATGGCATCAATATTCGCCAGGGCAACGGTTAAACCTTCCAAGATATGCCCACGTTCACGCGCTTTGCGTAATTCGAACATGGTACGACGCGTGACCACTTCCTGACGGTGACGGATAAATGCCGCAATGATGTCTTTCAGGTTCATCAATTTTGGTTGGCCATTGTCCAGACAAACCATGTTGATGCTGAAAGAGTTTTCAAGTTGCGTGTTCTGGAACAGGTTGTTCACGATCACTTCAGCGTTTTCACCGCGCTTCAGGTCAATCGCGATACGCATACCGTCTTTGTCAGACTCGTCACGAAGCTCTGAAATGCCTTCCAGTTTTTTCTCTTTGACCAGTTCAGCAATACGCTCAATGGTTTTTGCTTTATTGACCTGATATGGAATTTCAGTGAAGACAATCGTGGTACGGCCATTTTTCGGATCTTCTTCGAAATGGTACTTACCACGAATATGCAAACGGCCCTTACCGGTACGATATGCATCGACGATGCCTGATTTACCGTAAATGATACCGCCTGTCGGGAAATCCGGACCAGAAATATGTTCCATCAATCCTTCAATGCTGATTTGAGGATCATTGGCATAGGCCAGACACGCATTCACAACTTCAGTCATGTTATGCGGCGCCATATTGGTCGCCATACCGACTGCAATACCAGTGACACCATTAATCAACAAGTTCGGAACACGGGTTGGCATGACTTGAGGAATACGCTCAGAGCCATCGTAGTTGTCTTCCCACTCGACGGTATCTTTTTCAAGATCCGCTAACAGTTCGTGGGTCAGTTTACGCATACGCACTTCGGTATAACGCATGGCTGCTGCGCTATCGCCATCGACCGAACCGAAGTTACCTTGACCATCAACCAATTGGTAACGCAAGCTGAAATCTTGCGCCATACGTACAATGGTTTCGTATACGGCAAAATCACCATGCGGGTGATATTTACCGATGACGTCACCGACTACACGTGCAGACTTTTTATAAGCTTTGTTATAGTCATTGCCTAATTCGTGCATTGCGAAAAGCACACGACGATGAACAGGTTTTAAACCATCTCGTACATCGGGCAATGCACGTGACACAATCACGCTCATCGCATAATCGAGATATGAGCTTTTAAGTTCATCCTCAATGGCAATCGGTCTAATTTCCGATACGCTCATGCATACTCCTTATTCTACAAGCCAATTTTGGCTTGTATTTATATGTCGTAAAACTAGCAAAATCATTAACTCAAACGACTGAGTTAAAAACTAAAATACAGCCCTAAATTATAGCATAAACACTTGTATTTTTGTGTCGAAATATTCAGCTTAACCTTGTTAATTATCTTCATTTTAGTGATCATTTTCTTGTTATTTGAAAACCGAAAATTAGCGCATCCAGACAGGATTTTTCAATACCTCAAATTTTGAGAAATACAGTACTACAAAAACAAAATGCGCCAATCAACTGGCGCATCTTCATCGTTTTTTCTATATTTTTATTGTGCCTGGTTCAGTACTTTACGATAGCTCAGCACGGCCACAATCAATAAAACTGGCAATAACATTTCTACCCCTTCCTCAATGGTCATAATCATGATTTGAGTATGTGGCACCAACTGGATGCCGAATTCTTCTTTCAGGGTTGAAGTCGTGCGATCGAGCACTTTGCTCAGTCCGCCACAGGCAATGGTGAGAAAGATAAAAAAATGTGCAATATTCAAAGAATTCTTCATGCTTCGTATGGTTTGAACCAGCTTTTTCGCCAGTACCAGAAAGACAAAAATAATGCCGAGCAATAAAATAAATCCGAGCAGCTTATCCATGAGCGGAATTTCAGCACTGCGATAGAAATTCGTTTTGATAAAACTCATTTCAAACACCTGCTTATGAAAATCCATTTCCCGCAATCCCAACAATGTCGCTGCTATAGCCGTAAACACTCGGGTATTAGGTTTGATTTCAACATTGAGCAAACACAGCACTGCCAGCAAGTACCATAACCATGGACTCATGACTTCAAAAGCGCCTGATTCACTAAATAAATACTGAGTCACCGCAGGCGGTGCATTCAGGGCAGTATGAATGCAAATACCCAGATAAAGCGCAATCAGCAGAAAACTAATGAACAGGATATGGGCGGCTTTGGAAAAGGACATGATTAAAAACAGGAGAAAAACCAAACCGGAATTTTATCACTTTTCATGCAAATGAAATACTCTAGTTTCGACTGCCGAGTATTTTTAAAATTTTTGCATAAAAAAACGCCCTTGGACAAAACAGGAAAGTATTGCTTTCACTGCCTGCACAAGAGCGTTTTTTGAATCCGATTCAAGAATTAGATTTTAGAAACCAATTCAGGAATAACAGTGTTCAGGTCACCGACTAACCAGTAGTCAGCGACTGCATTGATTGGCGCTTCTTCATCTTTGTTGATCGCAACGATCACTTTAGATTCTTTCATACCAGCCAAATGCTGAATCGCACCAGAGATACCTACAGCGATGTACAGGTCAGGTGCAACGATTTTACCAGTTTGACCCACTTGCATATCGTTTGGTACGAAGCCAGCATCTACCGCAGCACGTGATGCACCTTGAGCAGCACCAAGCTTATCGGCCAATGGATCAAGGATCTTGTGATAGTTCTCACCAGAACCTACACCACGACCACCAGAAACCACAATACGCGCAGCTGTCAGTTCAGGACGTTCAGATTTTACGATTTCTTCGTTGATAAACTTAGAAATACCCGCATCACCCGTAGACGCAGCAGCTTCAACAGCAGCAGAACCGCCCTCAGCAGCTACAGCATCAAATGCCGTACCACGAACAGTCGCCAATACGATGTTTTCGCCTGATTCTACAGTCGCAATTGCGTTACCTGCATAGATTGGACGTTTGAAAGTCTTAGGACTATCTACCGCGATGATGTCAGTGATCATGCTTACGTCAAGAAGCGCAGCTGCACGTGGCAAAATGTTTTTACCAGTTGTTGTAGAAGCAGCAAGGATATGTGTATAGCCTTTACCTAATTCAGCAACAAGTTTTGCCACGTTTTCAGCCAATTGGTTTGCATAAGCAGCGTCATCAGCAAGTAATACTTTGCTTACGCCCGCAACTTTAGCCGCCTGGTCAGCAACTGCCTGAGCGCCAGAACCAGCAACCAATACAGTGATATCACCACCGATTTTTTGCGCTGCGGCAACAACGTTTAAAGTAGCAGCGTTTAATGCTTTGTTGTCGTGCTCAGCGATAACTAAAATACTCATGATTTTTATCCTTCTGTATTAGATCACTTTCGCTTCGTTTTTCAATTTTTCTACAAGTTCGTCTACAGACTTCACTTGTACGCCAGCTTTACGCTCTGCAGGTGATTCAACTTTCACTGTTTTCAGTTTAGTTGCAGGGTTTACACCGAAATCTGCAGGTGACTTGGTATCCAGCGGTTTTTTACGCGCTTTCATGATGTTTGGAAGTGCCGCATAACGTGGCTCGTTCAAACGCAAGTCAGTGGTAATGATTGCTGGAAGTGTCAGCTCAACAGTTTGTAAACCACCGTCTACTTCACGTGTTACTTGTACTTTATCGCCATCTACTTTCACCTCAGAAGCGAAGGTACCTTGGCCTGCACCCATTAAAGCGCCCAGCATCTGACCAACCTGATTCGAATCATCATCAATGGCTTGCTTGCCTAGAAGAATCAATTGTGGTTGTTCAGCGTCAACAACGCCTTTCAGGATTTTAGCGATTTCCAGCGCACCCAGTTGGCTGTCATCAGCTTCAACCAGAATACCGCGGTCAGCACCAAGCGCCATTGCAGAACGGATTTGTTCTTGGGCTTCTTTAGGACCAATAGAAACAACAATGATTTCTGAAACAGTTCCTTTTTCTTTTAAACGAACCGCTTCTTCCACTGCGATTTCACAGAATGGATTAATTGACATTTTAACGTTAGTTAAGTCAACACCACTGTTGTCCGGTTTAACACGAACTTTAACGTTGGCATCAACCACACGTTTTACAGCAACAAGAGCCTTCATGTAATCCTCGGCTGTTTTAGCAAATGTAAATGTTGAGAAAAGTTAGTGTAACTCTTCACTTAAATTTTTTTAGGTGCCCTATCTTGCAATGTGTACGGCATTTCGGTCAAGTCACAATTCAACAAAGAGCTGTAAAAATGCGTAATTTTCCCTGAACGATGCGTTCACAATTAATTGTTATCGTTTTATTACAATGAAATGTATCAATATTTACTTAAAATTTAATCATTGATTTATATTATTTTTTTATCTGATTAATCACATCAGAAGTTTTGATTGATGACATTTAATTTAAACTGATTTAAAGCAGCTTGAAGCAAAACAGCCGGAATATACGTATGTCAGCTTTTGTCATTTTAGACAGAACTCTTTTTGAGAGCGAATTAAACCTAATATAAAGACAAATTGACCAAATAATAAACCAGCGCATTGAATTCTACGCCGACAAAGTGAATATTTAATTTCAAATCTTCACAATTATAAAAAAAGCATACTGCGAACAGTATGCTTCTTTGCAATCCGATTAATTAATGATTAACCAGCTTGCGGCAAGTGCCAGTAAACCACCAGAAGTTCCATCTACCCATTTTTGTTTACGTTCATCCATTTGGGTTTTTTGGCTGATTTTGCTGAACAAAATACTTAAGCTACAATACACTACAAAAATCAGACTGATAAAAATAAAGGACAGGATCAAACCTTGGCTGACAGTATTGGCTGATTTATCAATAAACTGCGGCAAAATCGCAAAATAAATCAACATGCCTTTCGGATTTAACAGCGCAGTAAAAAAACCTTTTTTAATCGGATTGGCTGAGGTCTTTTTCTCAATGTTCAGCGCGTTTTTACTGAATACCGATTTAAGTAAACTAAATGCCAAATACAGCAGATAAGCAATCCCGAGCCAGCGAATCGTTTCAAACAGCACCGGAAAAGAGACAATAATAGCCGCAATCCCTAGTGCCACAAGGATCGAATGCACCAGATAACCGCAACACACCCCTAAGGTTGCCATCATGCCTGCTTTTGCATCTTTACCCATCACTTGAGACAGGATAAATAACATATCGGGTCCAGGCGTAAAAATCAGGGGAAGCACGGTCAGTGCAAAGAGTACAAATACAGACATTTCCTTTTCCTTTCAAACTCCAGAAAGTGAAATAAGTATCTGCGATTTTTTACAAAATTGGCTTTCAATTTATTTTATAATAAGTATTATTTTTCGAATATTATTCTAATTTATGAAAATATCCACCAAGTCTGTGCGGGTAAAACTTGATCGAATTGATAAAAATATCATTCGACATTTACAAGCCAATGGCCGTATTCAGAATAATGATCTGGCGCGTGAAATCGGACTTTCACCTTCGTCCTGTTTACGCCGGGTAAAATTACTGGAAGATGCAGGCGTCATTCAGAATTACACGACTATTGTCGACCAACAAAAAATTGGTTTTCAGCTGATTTTATTTTCGCGCATCTGGCTGGTCGGTCAGGATGCCGAAACCATTGATACCTTTATTGAGGCGATGAAAGAATTGCCGCAAGTGATGGAGTGCTACATTATTTTGGGAGAGAGCGATGCCATGTTGAAAGTCGTGGTGCCTGATCTGGAAAGTTACCGGAAATTCCAGTCGACCCATCTGACCAAAAAAAATGGTATTACCAGTGTAAAAACAGATTTACCGAGTCAGATTATTAAACAGAGTTTCCAGCTGCCTTTAGAAGATTTATAGGCAAACTGATTTTAGATAACGAAGCTATGTTCTTAATTTAAGATTTGCATAATCGTAGCTTGCTTAAACCATAACATGTGCTGCAAGCGCATAGATTGAAAGTTCTACTATAAGAAAAGGTTGCCTATAGAAGACAACCTTTTCCTCTTGAGCAAAGCCAAATCACAGGACTGAATCTTATTTTTATGTTATGTGGATGCTTCAGAATTTACTCAGTTTCTTGTGCTAAAAAATCACGATGTACATGGCTTAAATCTACCAGCTCATAGTCTGCCAATTCAAAAATTTGCCAAATTGCAATCGCATCTTCTTTTAAATCGACTGCCTGGGTCGCACGATTCGACAATTGCCATTGCAAATCAGAAATCCATAAATAGTATTGGCTAGTCGCCGCATTAAAGGCCTGAACTTTTCCATCGGCATTAATCCCTTGAATGATGGCGCCTTCAGGTAAGGTCGCTTCAAGATTGGGTAAGCTAATGTCCACAAAATGCTTGATTTGTCGCAAACCATAACCTGCAAACATTTCTTTTTGAGCTTCACTTAACTGTGCATATTTTTGCTCTATATCTGCAATTACCAGTGTGTCCATGTCACCTCCCATCGGTCAAATGCTGAGACTCTACTCAGCAATATTTCATTTTAAATATTAAATACTAGTTATTGTTATACCTGAAATGGCGCATTTAACGAATAAGACAATAGTGAAATGCTTACCCGAACGCCAATGTTCAGTTCAATTCCATTTTAAGGTTTATATATGAAAGTTTTGTGCCAAAAATACAATTTTCATGATTTTTATTCTATAACACTTCGCACATGATCATTCTTCTTTATGTTGTGCACGTGGATGGGCCTGATCATAAATCTGGGCCAGATGATCAAAATCGACATGGGTGTAAATTTGCGTGGTGGTTAAATTGCTGTGACCTAGCATTTCCTGCACGGCTCGTAAGTCCCGGCTATTCGACAACATATGACTGGCAAAACAATGTCTTAATAAATGTGGATGCAGATCGACATTGACGCCTGCGCGCTGTGCCTGAAACTTGACCCGATTTTCAATTTGTCTTGCACCGAGCGGATTGCCTTTCTGGGTAATAAATACATTCGCCTCCGGCACAAAATCACCATTCCATAAGGGATAGACTTGCAACCAGGCCATCACGCTGTCTTTGGCCTTGGAGCCAAAAGGCACAATCCGGGTTTTATTGCCTTTACCAGTAATGCGTAATAACTGCCGGTTGAAATCAATATCTTTAATTCTCAGGCTTTGCAGTTCTGCCAGACGCAACCCACTCGAATAAAGCAATTCCAAAATCGCTTTGTCCCGGAGCCACATTTGCTGCTGTATTTCATTTTCGGGCGCAGGCTGATCAATAATCTGGTTGACTGTTTCAATATCCACCATGCCCGGCAAAGGACGCGATTGACGTTTTAACTGAAAATCATCCGCCGGATTAAAAGCCATATGCTGAGCCTGCTCGGCCCATTTCATAAACTGGCGAATAGCCGAAAGCATACGTTGCAGGCTGCTAGGACTGAGCTGATGCTGTTCAACTTTTTCAGCCAGAAACTGGCGTAAATCGGTGGCTTCCACATCGTTTAAATTGAGCTGCTCACGCTGGCAAAACTCTAAAAAATCCGAGACATCACGTTCATAGGCTTGCAAGGTATGTTTGGACTGGTTTTGGATTTCACGTTCTTTCAGCCACATATTGAGCAAGAGTTGAGGTGGGACAATCACTGCTTGCTCCATTTAGAGTTGCTCCAAATAATCTTGAATCAGCATTGCAACCTGATCTGCATGCGTATTGGCAAAGAAATGATCTCCACCTTGGATAATATGCAATTTTGCATTTTTAAAAATTCCTGCCAAGTATTGTCCAAGCTGAACAGTACTTAAAGGATCATGATCGCCCCAGATCAGCAAGATCGGAACGTCCAGACTTGCGAGCTGAACGCGGCTAAATTCAGTTTGGTCTTGTTCAAACCAGTCCGGCGCTGTTTTAAACAGTTCACGATAATCTGTTCGCCAGTCTGCACAATGAAAAGTTTTTAAATTCAGACCACCAGATGTCGCCAACAATACCAGCCCTTTGACTTTCTGTGGATGCTTAAGTGCCAACCCAACGGCCAAGACACCGCCCATAGACTGGGCAATCAGAATGGAATCATCCTCAATTTTTTCTTTCACGAATTCTTGCAGATCATACAGGTTTTGAATGGCCAAATTTGGTGCTACGCCATCAAAGCCCGGATAGGCAATGACTTGCTGATCTGGATATTTGGTTAATGCTGCCCTTAATGGCTGCCAAAAGTGCTGGCTTCCTGAAGCACCCGGCAGGAAAACAAGCGTATTCATCTCATTCAAATTCTACGGTTTTTCCCATCCTAGCATAAAAAAAGCACCATCGATCAGACAGTGCTTTTTTCTCAAGCGGAACCAAGCTTAACCCTGGAAATAACGTAAATCCAGACGTCCTTCATATACGGTCGCCGTTGGTCCGGTCATCCAGACCACATCACCTTCTTTCCATTCAATTTGCAGCTTGCCGCCTGCCAGTTCAACTTCGACTTTACTCGACAGCAGACCACGACGCATACCTGAAATTGCGGCAGCACAGGCACCTGTACCACAAGCTAAGGTCTCGCCTACACCACGCTCGTACACACGTAAACGTGCATGTTTTTCATCAATAATCTGCATAAAGCCAGCATTGACTCGTGCCGGGAAGCGCGCATGTGATTCAACTTGTGGACCAATACGTGCGACATCGGCAGCAATCACATCCGGTACGATTGTCACCGCATGTGGATTCCCCATATTGACCACATCAATGGTCAGCTTTTCACCGCCAGCAAGATCGATGTCATACAGGCTCTCCGGCGCATCAGCTACAAATGGAATTTCCTGAGGCAAAAATTTTGGATAACCCATATTGACCCGTACCCAACCATTCGCACCCAATTCCGGCTCTACAATACCAGATTTGGTTTGCACCTTGATTTTGGTTTTGGTGGTGAGCTGACGATCATGTACAAATTTGGCAAAACAGCGCACGCCATTGCCACATTGCTCCACTTCCGAACCATCGGCATTAAAAATCCGGTATTTAAAGTCTGCACTTGGCACATCGGGTGGCTCAACCACCAAGAGTTGATCAAAACCAATGCCGAAGTTACGGTTGGCCAAACGCTGAATGGTCAAAGTGTCTAAATAAGCACGCTGGCTGATCAGGTCAACCACCATAAAGTCATTGCCCAGACCATGCATCTTGGTAAATTCTAATAACATCCTGATTTATCCTTAAGGCAATAAACGCTCACGTTCCCAGAGTGATTCAATCGTTTCACGTTCACGAATCAAATGCGCCTGATCAGCGTCGACCATTACTTCAGCAGCACGACCACGGCTGTTGTAGTTTGAGCTCATCACAAAACCGTATGCACCAGCGCCAAGTACAGCCAGCACATCATTTTCCTTGATCGCAAGCTCGCGCTCTTTACCCAGGAAATCACCAGTTTCACAAATTGCACCCACGACATCCCATTCTTTCGTTTCGATATCGGTACGAGGTGTAACAGATTGAATGTCCATCCATGCTTCATATAAAGCAGGACGAATCAGGTCATTCATCGCAGCATCAATAATCGCGAAATTACGGTGATTCGTTGGTTTTAATAGATCCACTTTAGTCAGCAGCACACCTGCATTGGCAGAGATACTACGTCCCGGTTCCATATACACTTTCAAGCCCAATTTTTCTAAAGCTGGACGTAGCGCATTGGCATATTCTTCAACCGACGGCGGGGTTTCATCTTTATACGTCACACCCAGACCACCGCCGATATCGATGTGTTTGAGGTGAATGCCCAGCTCTTTTAACTGGTCGATCATCACAATGACACGATCCAGTGCATCCACAAATGGCTGGGTTTCAGTCAGCTGTGAACCGATATGGCAGTCAATCCCAACCACATCCAGATTTGGCAATGACGCTGCATATTGATAAGTTTCAAACACGCTATCAGACGGAATACCGAATTTATTTTCTTTTAAGCCGGTTGAAATATAAGGATGGGTTTTGGCATCGACATCAGGATTCACACGTAATGAAATCGGCGCTTTGATATTTAATTCAGCCGCAACCTTCTGGATACGATCCAGCTCGGCATAAGATTCCACGTTGAAACAGGCAATGCCAACTTCTAGCGCTTTTTTGATATCCGCTTCAGATTTACCTAGACCCGAAAATACAATTTTCGATGCATCACCACCGGCTTTCAGCACACGCGCCAATTCACCACCAGTCACAATATCAAAACCGGCACCCTGTTTGGCCAATACATTCAATACCGCAAGATTAGAGTTGGACTTTACCGCAAAACAGATTTGATGGTCGATAAAATCAAAAGCACGGTCCATATCTAAAAAATGCTTTTCCAAAGTGGCTTTAGAATAAACATAGAGTGGTGTGCCGAATTGCTCCGCGAGCTGTTGTAATGAACATTGCTCAGCATGCAATACCCCATTAATGCGGGTGAAACTCATGAAGGTATCCTTTCTGTGAAAGCGTTATGGTGTGGTTTTAACGTCTGAATCGGTAGGTGCAGCAAACTGTTGTTGCACAGGTGCCTCGCGTTCTTCATCGGACGCTTTAGGCTCAGTTTCAGTATTTTTGTATAACAGGTACTTGGCACGCTTGTCGTAATTCGGATCATTCGGCAAGTGCAAAGCACCTGACTGTCCACAACTTGCAAGAGCAAGACCCGTCGCTAAGATACTGATGTAGCAAATGACTTGGCGCATCTGACCACCTAATGTAATAGTTTCGATGAAGTATAACGCGATCATTCGGCATGACCCAAGCGTTAAACGCTAGAGAGTATCTTTAGACAAAAAAAAACGCCAGCAGATCGCTGACGTTTTTATTGATAAGGTTTATTTATGTTTCTGTTTATAGAAACCAAAATAGCCAATGATTAGCAGGATAAACCAGATCGGACTGATCATCAGTGCCTGGCGAGTATCCTCTTCCAGCGCTAAGACCACGATCATGCTCAGGAAGAAGATAATCACGATCCAACAGGTCACTAAACCACCTGGTAATTTAAAGGTCGATTTGGCATGCAGCTCTGGTCGTGTTTTGTAATACACGATATAGCTCCAGATAATGATGATCCAGACACAAATAAACAGAATCGTGGATAAAGTCGTTGCCAAGGTAAAGGCCCGAACGGTATCCGGAACAAAATACTGAAGTGCTGCACCCAGCAACAAACACACGGCAGAAAAATACAGGGCATTTGCAGGCACTGCGCGACGGTTCAAGCGACCAAAGGCAACCGGTGCCTGCTCTTCACGCGACAGGCCAAACAGCATACGGCTGGTCGAGAATACGCCACTGTTCATCGATGACATCACCGAGGACAATACCACCAGGTTCATGATAATCGCAGCCGCTGCAATGCCAGCCTGACTGAACAGGTTTACAAAGGGCGAAACATTCGGGTCAATCTGGTTCCATGGAGTTACTGACATCACAATGAGCAGTGCCAAAACATAGAAAATAATGATACGGATCGGAATAGAGTTCACCGCTTTTGGCAGGTTCTTTTCCGGATCTTTGGTTTCAGCCGCGGTAGTCCCCACCAGTTCCACCCCCACAAAGGCAAAGATGGCAATCTGGAAACCGGCCAGGAAGCCCATGGCACCCGTTGGGAACAAACCGCCATGCTCCCAGATATGACTAAAGGATGCGACCGTACCAACATCATTGGTAAAGCCAGTAAACACCATCCACAGACCAACAGCAATCAGCACCACAATGGCGATAATTTTGACCAGGGCAAACCAGAATTCCATTTCACCAAACAGTTTTACCGTGACCAGATTCAGCCCCATGATAAACACAATCGCGGCAACACTGATCATGACGCCTTCTTCAGGGCTAAAGGGCAAGCCATTATTGAAGAATTGCAGATAGTAAATAATGGCTGACAGATCCGCGATCCCGATGGTAATCCAGCACAACCAGTAGGTCCAGCCAACAAAGTATCCGGCCCAAGGCCCGATCAGATCCGTGGCAAAATCAATAAATGATTTATATTGTAAATTGGAGAGTAACAGCTCACCCAATGCACGCATCACCAGAAAGACCATAAAACCGATGATCATATAAATCACCAGAATCGAAGGACCTGCAAGACTGATGGTTTTACCCGAACCCATAAACAGGCCGGTTCCAATGGCTCCCCCAATGGCAATTAACTGTAGGTGCCGATTGGACAAACTCCGCTTTAATTCACCGTGCTCTGCCGATGAATTGTTATATTTTTCTGACATTATTAATTACAACTTTGAGTTTTACTCGCGACAAATTAACGTAAAAAATGCTGAATACAAAAATAAAATTTGCATCATTTGTATTTCCTGATTAATTGAAGAAGTTAATTTATTTTTCTTATATCGCTCTCCAGTTACATTTTTGCTTTATTTTTGACCTGAAAGATTCCAGTAATTTCTTGTCAAATTTTTAAAACTGTGTAAAAAATAAAACACTATTCAGCCAATTTATGCATTTAGGATGAATGCATCTGGCATAGCAATTGCTTTTTAATCAATACCTCGAACTACACAGACATGGATCAATAAGAAGAATTTTATGCAAAATTTACAAAGTTTAATGGAAACTTTAAGCGGCTGGGTCTGGGGCCCTTATATGTTGGTACTGATTGTCGGTACCGGGATATTCCTCACCTTCCGTTTATTGTTCTGGCAGTTCCGCATGTTGCCCCTCGCCTTTAAACAGGTCTTTGGCAAGCATCCTGACCATTCAGGGGACATTTCCCAATTCGCTTCACTCATGACCGCACTCTCTGCCACGATTGGTACTGGTAATATTGCCGGCGTAGCCACTGCCTGTGTCCTCGGTGGTCCGGGCGCCGTGTTCTGGATGTGGATGACCGCCCTGTTTGGTATGGCGACCAAATATGGCGAAGGTGTTCTGGCAGTCAAATACCGAGTTAAAAATGAGAAAGGTGAAATGTCCGGTGGTCCGATGTACTACATCGAGCGGGGTCTGAAATGGAAATGGCTGGCGCTGATTTTCGCCTTGTTCGGCACTCTGGCTTCTTTTGGCATCGGCAGTTCGGTCCAGTCCAATACTGTAGCGCTGGCGGTACAGAACAGTATGGGCATTGAGACCTGGATAACAGGTATTATTATTACTGCCTTTTCAGCACTGGTGATTTTGGGCGGGATCAAATCGATTTCCAAAACTTCTTCTGTGATCGTGCCGATTATGGCAGTGGGTTATGTTGCTGGCGGTCTGATTATTATTTTAAATAATCTGGAACTGGTCATGCCGGCACTAAAAATGATCTTCAGCTATGCCTTTACCGGTGAAGCCGCAGTGGGCGGTGCGATTGGTGCAGCGATTCGTTATGGTGTAGCACGTGGTGTATTCTCCAACGAAGCTGGCATGGGTTCTGCACCGATTGCGGCCGCAGCAGCGAAAACCGATCATCCGGCGCGTCAAGGTCTGGTGTCTATGACTGGTACCTTTATTGATACGATTATCGTCTGTTCGATTACCGGTATTGTACTGGTGATGGGTTATATCATGGCCGGCAACTCATTCGGTGACCAGACCGGCGCAGTATTGACCATCAGCGCGTTTGACAAACTGTTGCCTGGGATCGGCGGCTGGATTGTGACCCTCGGGATTATTTTCTTTGCTTATTCCACCATCTTGGGTTGGAGCTACTATGGCGAGAAATGTGCCACTTATTTGCTCGGTGAGAAGTTTGTGCTGCCCTATCGCATTATTTATATCGCTTCGGTATTTATTGGCTGTGTGGCGACCCTTGATCTGGTTTGGCTCTTCGCCGATACCTTTAATGGGCTCATGGCGGTTCCGAACTTAATCGCATTATTATTACTGTCTGGCGTCATTGCCAAAGAATCGAAAGACTTCATTGCAAGACGTAAATCTGGTGAACTTTATTAATTGATAAGTTGTGTAAATATTCAATTCACATATAAAAAAGCCACGTAAATCGTGGCTTTTTTATACTTCAGTTTTCCCATTTTTCATTATGAAATTTTAGCAACGTAAACCACTACAAGCCAGCTTGTCCCACTCAGATTCAAGCTCCAGTGCTAGTCCCAAAGATAAAACAAAAAACTGAATGCCTTTAATTTTCATATTGCCCTGTTCATCTTCCAGATACCCACTCAATTTTTGATAGGTTTTATGATGCAAATCAAAAGGTACATCCAGATAAAGACCACCTAGGTAGATTTCACTATGGACGGTTTGATCCACACCTAAACACGGCATATAGACAATGCCCTGTTGCTCTAGCCAGCCGATCAAAATCTGGCGAACCGAGTTTGTGTCCCGATCTGGATGGACATAATGATCAAAATGCACAAACAGCACATCACGGTTTTTTTCGCGTGCGATCGCATCAATATGTTTCAACAATTGTGACAAGATCTGTTCCATTCTAGCATAACAAGATGGGCATTATAGACGGCGTTGACGCACAGCATTCAAATCAGCATAAATAAAAACGACAAGACTTGTCGTAAAAACCATGATTTTTCAAGTGAAAGACTTGGTTTTCGATGGCATTCACCGCTATGCTGTCACTCAATTTCAATCGCTTCATCTTCAAATATGGCTAAAGCAAAAAGTGTGTATCGTTGTGAACAATGTGGTGCCGATCATCCAAAATGGTCGGGGCAGTGTTCTGAATGCGGGGAATGGAACAGCCTGGTTGAGGTGACCATTGCACCTGCGGTTACACATCGGGCTCAGCCAAAAATCGCGGGTGGATATGCAGGTCAGGCATCGACAATCACCACCTTAAATCAGGTCTCAGTCTCGCATGAAACACGCTTACCGACCGGTATCAGTGAGTTTGACCGAGTTCTGGGTGGCGGACTGGTAACGGGTTCAGTGGTTCTGATCGGCGGTGATCCCGGGATTGGTAAATCTACCATTTTGCTACAAACAGCCACACACATGGCGTCTGCCAAAAATCCGGCCCTGTATGTGACCGGTGAGGAATCCTTGTCTCAGGTGGCTTTACGTGCCCAGCGTCTGGATCTGCCGACTGACCAGCTCAAAGTCATGGCAGAAACCTGTGTCGAACGTATCTGTGAAGTGCTGGCCCAGCAACGTCCTGCGGTAGCCATTCTAGACTCGATCCAAACCCTGTATACCGAAACCCTTCAGTCTGCACCGGGCGGTGTTTCGCAGATTCGTGAATCAGCGGCCCTGCTGACCCGTTTTGCCAAAAATAGCGGCACATCTTTGTTTCTGGTCGGTCATGTAACCAAAGAAGGCGCACTGGCCGGCCCACGTGTACTGGAACATATGGTCGACTGTGTGCTGTATTTTGAAGGCCAGTCGGATTCACGTTACCGAATGATCCGAGCGGTCAAAAACCGTTTTGGTGCGGTTAATGAACTCGGTGTGTTCGGCATGACCGACAAAGGTCTACGCGAAGTATCTAATCCTTCAGCCATCTTTTTAAGCCGTTATGATGAAGCCATTCCCGGCTCAATTGTAATGATCAGCCGTGAAGGTACGCGCCCGCTCTTGGTTGAAGTTCAGGCGCTGGTCGATGATGCGCACGGTCAGCCACGACGTGTAGCGCTTGGCCTGGATCAGAACCGTCTAAATATGCTCCTTGCAGTCATGCATCGGCATGGTGGTGTGCAAACCTCCGGCCAGGATGTTTATGTCAATATCGTCGGTGGTTTGAAAATTACCGAAACTGGTTCGGATCTGGCGGTACTTCTCGCCTGTGCTTCCAGCATTCGTGGCAAAGCCTTACCGCAACAGCTGGCGGTTTTTGGGGAAGTCGGACTGTCTGGAGAGATTCGTCCTGTGCCAAATGGTCAGGAACGGCTGAAAGAAGCGATTAAACATGGTTTTAAATACATTATTGTCCCTCGCGGCAATGCACCGCAAAAATCCATTGAAGGCGTGCAAATTATTGCAGTTGCGCGTTTACATGAAGCCTTGAGCGAGGCGATGGCGCTGAGTGATGAACTCAACTAACTGTAAACTGGCCTATTTGGTATAAAGAGCAAAAAAATACAGATTTTTGATTGAAATTCCACACAAAGCCTATATAAATAGACTGTACAAACAGGTTTTATTCTCATAGGAAAAATGAATGGAAGTTCGACAGCGCGGTTTGATCACAGGTATCTTGACAGCAGTTTTATTGGTTGCGCCTTTTGCAGCTGAAGCAAAACGTGCCGGTGGCGGTAAAAGTCACGGCATGCAACGTTCTGCACAACCTACTCAATCTTATCAACAACCTCGTCAAGCTGCGCCTGCTCAACAAGCGCCAGTTGCCGGTGCTGCAACCCAGCAAAAATCTGGTCCGGGTGTCGGCGGCATGGTGGCCGCAGGTGTAGCCGGTGCTGCGATTGGTGCAGTTGCTGCCAATGCCTTGGCGGATGATCAAAGTGTAGCAGCATCTGAAGCTCAGGCTGCTCAAGCCGAAGAGGAAAAAGGTGGTATTCCGGGCTGGATCTGGATCCTTCTTGCTGCTGCTGTTGCCTTCTTCATTTTCCGTAAGATGGGCGCAAAAAAAAAAGTAGCTTCTAACCCATACGCACCAAATAGCGGTGCTGGTAATACAGCACCTTTTGGTCAGGCACCGACTGCACCTCGCGGTGGTGACAGTACCAATATTTTTGGTCAGAATGTGGGTGGTCAAACGTCAAGCAACAATGCTCCGTTCGGTTCTGCTCCGGTAAATAACGCGCCTTTTGGTGCAGCTTATACCCAAAGTGGCAGCCAGTTACCGGATGGTACTGAACCTGCAGCATTCTTGCGTGTAGCGCGTCAGCGTTTTAACCATATTCAGTCCATGAATACAGCAAGCAACATTTCTGAAATTCAGCGTTATCTGACTCCTGAACTTTATCAGTCAATGTATAACGACATCATGAGCAATCAGGATCAGGATGTTGCCGAGTTTTCAAATCTGAATGCGATGGTCGTCGACTCATCGACTGACAATGGCCAGTATATTGTCAGCGTACGCTTTACAGGTACGGTAAGCGAAGACTTAAACAGCTTGCCGCAACCGTTCGCAGAAATCTGGCATTTCACCAAACCAGCAGGTTCAAATCAGGACTGGGTGGTTGCAGGTATTCAGCAAGACTAATCGTGAATAAATGAAGTTTAGACAGCGGCCTTCGAGTCGCTGTTTGTATTTGTAAGCCTTACATTTTGATCTTTTTTAATTCCCTTCTCCCCTCTCTTTTTTAACTTAACTTCCAGTTTTACTTATTTTTCATATAAATAGTTCAACAACCCATATTTAAAATCTAAACAATAATTGTTATCATTATCATTAATTACTTCATAAGTTTGTAAATAGAATTTTCGATGATGAATAGTCCGAATATGCAAGCCATAGCGACTGGAACAGTTACTGCACCGAAACCATCAAGCAAAAATAAAGTCAAAGCAAATATGCTGGCTTATCGTGAGATGATTTTATATCGCTTTATTCTGGCGGGTGCTGGCGGTTATCTACTGGCTACACTGGCAACGATCGTGATTGCCCAGCTTTTTATCGACAGTGGAAGCAGTGCAGCCATGTCCGCCACCCTGATTGGCTTTAGCTTGAATGCTGCTGCATTTATCTGGGTATTTATGGTGAATAAGACGCTCAAAGCTACGCTCGGGATCGCGATTCCCGGTGTTTTACTCTATATCGCCTATAAGCTTTTAGGAAATTGAGATGAGAGTAGATGCAAAACCCGAAGGTCCACGCCAGTCGATGTCGTGGTTGCATACCTGGGCCAGTCTGATTTTAGGCTGGCTTTTATATGCGATTTTCTTGACCGGAACCTTAAGCTTTTTCCAGAACGAAATTACCGTCTGGATGAAACCGGAATTTCATCAATCAGTTCCACCAAAGACTCAAATCGAACAAACCCGTGTGGCACTGGCTTATCTGCAACAGCACCATCCGGATGCTGGCAGCTGGGCAATCCAGCTTCCTAACTCACGCCAAAATACTACCACCCTGACTATTCGTAGTGCCAGCGAAGATCCACGTGCCCGTCGTGGCGGTACCCGCGTGACGATTGACAGCGCCACCGGCGAAGTTTTGCAAGCGCGTGAAACACGCGGTGGTTCATTCTTATACCGTTTCCACTTTGAATTGTATGGTTTGCCAAGAATCTGGGCGCGCTGGATGGTCGGCGTTGCGACCCTGCTCATGCTGGTGGCAATCATCAGCGGTGTCATTACCCATAAGAAAATTTTCAAGGATTTTTTTACTTTCCGTCCCGGCAAAGGTCAGCGTTCATGGTTGGATGCACACAATGCTACTGCGGTATTTGCCCTGCCCTTTCACATCATGATTACCTTCAGTGGCTTATTATTATTGCTTTTTACCCTCATGCCCTGGGGCGTAAACCAGATTTATGAAAATCGTGGTGCTTTCCTTCAGGATCAACGTAAGAGTTTGGTTCAAGACAACAGTATTCAGGCTGAATCCCGTGAAAGCCATAGTGAGAGCAAAGAACGTCGACCGCAAGCTGAGAGAGAAAATCGTGGCGAGCGCGGTGAAATGTCTGCACGCAGTGAAGGTCGCCGCTCTCGTGATGAAATGCAAGCTGCACCTCCTGCACCGTCAACCGATCTGAATCCGATCTTGGCAACAGCAAAGAAAGAATGGAAAAACAACCCGGTTGGCACGATAACCATCATCCAGCCAAATACCGTAAAAGCAGAAATTGAGCTTCGTGCCTTAAACGGAGTCAGCGTAGCTTATCGTAATGTTTATCCGAGCCTTGCTTTCAATGGTGTGACCGGTGATTTAGAGCCGGATCAAACCACCCTGAAAACGCCTTCAGTCGCAAATGGTATCTATAACATGTTCACCACACTACATGAAGCACGTGGCGTAGATCTGGCGTTACGCTGGTTATTGTTCATGTCAGGTGTGGTGGGTACCTTGATGATTGCCACCGGCTTGATTCTATGGTGTGTCAAACGTGCACCACAGCAACAGAAACAAGGCTATAAATCGTTTGGTTATCGTCTTGTGGAAGTCACCAATATCGCTGCCATTATTGGTTTACCTGTTGCCTGTGCTGCCTATTTCTATGCCAACCGTTTTATTCTGGCAGACATGGAGATGCGTCTGAACTGGGAAATTCGTAGCTTCTTTATTGTCTGGTTGCTGACTTTACTGTATGCCATGATTCGCACTCATCATCAGGCCTGGCTGGAACTATTACTGCTCGCCACTGCTGCATTTGCCTTGCTGCCAATTGTGAACTTTATGACGGGTGGTCAAGCGATCTGGAACACCATTATGCATGGTCAATGGGTCATTACTTCTTTTGATCTGGCCATGTGGGTGCTTGCGATCTTGTTCTGGTTTTCATTTAAAAAAGTGAAAAACCATAAAGGCTTACCCTCTAAAAAAGCCAAGGCTGCTCTCAAGGAGAATCAGGCATGATGTTCTTCTTATTGATTTGGGCTTTAACTTCACTGGGTTTCTTTGCACTTGCAATGTCGATGTCCAAACATCAAAAACAGATTTTTGACACAGAACTCAACCCTAAAAAAACACAACTTGCGACTATTCTGGGTTGGGTATTGCTCATAATTGCCCTGATTCTGTGTCTGTTAACAGGATTTGCCAGCAATATGATCAGTTACTGGCTGGGTAGTCTAACTTTTGCAGCACTGGTGGTCAGCTTAAGTCTGAGCTATCTGGCAAGTAAAATTAAAGTGATCGTAATGTTCTGTGTGTTCATCGCTTCGATCTCAGGGATTATTTGCTTGATCTAATCATTTGATTGACCAATCTCTTTAAAAAGCTAGCCTTCGGATTGGCTTTTTTGCTTTAAACCTTTTAGTCTACACACAATATTTTTGAGATGTTGATATGACCCAGCGTGTTTCTCCCCCTGCTGCCCTGACCAATCTTGCCTTAGCCGGCAATGCTGAAGCGCAATTTGAACTGGCTGAACTGTATATGCAAAGCGAGCATGATGATGACATCATTCTTGCTGAAGAATGGGCGTTGAAAGCTGCCAACGGCGGACTGGTTGATGCAATGTATTGGCTAGGTGAAGGTTACACCGTGTATGCCAAAGAATTAGCAGAAGAAGATCCGGAAGAATCTAAAGCTCACTTTGAGTTAGCCTATTACTGGTTAAGCAAGGCCAATATTGAGAAGCACCCTGCTGCGACTTTAGAGCTGGCCGGTTTCTACCGTCGCGGTGACGTGATTGAAAAAGATGTAGAGAAATCAATTTCTTTAGTCAAACAGGCTGCGGCATGGGGTGAAGTTCAGGCCATGCGCGATCTTGCTTTTATTTATGCCAATGGTTTAGGTGTAGATGGCGATGAAGAACTAGCTGAGTTCTGGACCCAAAAAGCGGATGCTGCTGAGCAAGAAGCTAAATAAAACGAAAAGCCCGTCAAATGATGGGCTTTTTATTTAACTCTCATACTCCCTCCTACATGATGCAGAAGAATCAAAAGAATCTTAAAAGAAAACATTTAATTTACCGTATTTATATTGATAGGCTTTTGATCAATTAAAAGCTCAAAATACAGAAAATAAATAATATTATCTTTTTCAACTTGGCTCATGTTTAGATTCCAAGTACAATACTGCGCTAGTCGAGGGATGCTGCGACGTTTTACAGGCACTAAATGTAAAATCGCTAGGCTCGACCATCGGTCAGACATTCGTTCTGATCAACAACGGCATCCGCGAACAGAACGATCCAATCTATTTTTTCCTAGGAGATCCTGATGAACGCGGTTACTGCTTCATTTACAGATTACAAAGTTGCTGATATTTTACTTGCTGATTACGGCCGTAAAGAAATTAAACTTGCTGAAGCTGAAATGCCAGCCCTAATGGGTCTGCGTAAACGCTACTCGGCAGTAAAACCACTTGCAGGCGCGAAAATTCTCGGCTGTATCCACATGACCATTCAAACTGCCGTTTTAATTGAAACGCTGGTTGAATTGGGCGCAGAAGTTCGCTGGACTTCATGTAACATCTTCTCGACTCAAGACCATGCTGCTGCTGCAATCGCTGCTGCGGGCATTCCTGTATTTGCTTGGAAAGGCGAAACTGAAGAAGAATATATGTGGTGTCTTGAACAACAAATTAATGTAAATGGCACGCCTTGGGATGCCAACATGATTCTTGACGATGGCGGTGATTTAACGCTACTTGTTCATGAAAAATACCCAGAAGTGATTGCAAAAATTCACGGTGTAACTGAAGAAACAACAACAGGTGTTCAACGTCTGTACGAAATGCTTCGTGATGGCACTTTAAAAGTTCCTGCAATCAACGTAAATGATTCAGTAACCAAGTCTAAAAACGACAACAAATACGGTTGCCGTCACTCACTGAACGATGCAATCAAACGTGGTACAGATATGCTTTTATCTGGCCGTCGTGCGCTTGTAATCGGTTATGGTGACGTAGGTAAAGGTTCTGCTCAGTCTCTTCGTCAAGAAGGCATGATTGTGCGCGTAACTGAAGTTGATCCAATCTGCGCAATGCAAGCATGCATGGACGGTTACGAAGTTGTATCTCCATACAAAAACGGCGTACAAACAGGCAAGAAAGAAGACATCAATGTTGACCTTCTTCAAAACACTGACCTTATCGTAACTACAACAGGTAACTACCACGTATGTGACGCTGCAATGCTTGATTCATTAAAAGCTGGCGCAGTTGTTTGTAACATCGGTCACTTTGATACTGAAATTGATACCGCTTACCTACGTGGCTACAAGTGGGTTGAAGTTAAACCTCAAGTACACCAGGTGTATCGTTCAGAAAATGAAAATGATTACCTGATCCTTCTTTCTGAAGGCCGTTTGGTGAACCTTGGTAATGCGACTGGTCACCCATCACGTATTATGGATGGTTCATTTGCCAACCAGGTATTGGGTCAAATGCATTTATTCGCTGAGAAATTTGCTGATCTTCCAGAATCTGAAAAAGCTGCACAAATTCGTGTAGAACTTCTTCCTAAGAAATTAGATGAAGAAGTTGCTGCTGCGATGGTTGCTGGTTTCGGTGGTGTCTTGACTCAATTGACTCAAGAACAAGCGGATTACTTAGGCGTTCAAGTTGAAGGTCCATTCAAGTCGGATGCTTATAAATACTAATTTTTGTTTTTACCTCTCCCTAGCCCTCTCCTAAAAGGAGAGGGAAACTTCTATTGTGAAAATAGTTAGAGGGTAAGTTTTAAAGACTTTAACTATCGTAATGGAAGTCCCTTCTCCCTTTGGGAGAAGGTTAGGATGAGGGCAATCCAAAATTACAAGTATTTATAAAAAGGATTTGAACATGTCTAAACAGATTCCAATTTCATTTGAATTCTTCCCAACCAAAACTGATGTAGGTGCGGAAAAACTCAAAGTTGTGCATCAAGAACTGCAACTGTTAAACCCAGAATTCTTCTCTGTGACCTATGGTGCTGGTGGTTCCACTCGTGAACGCACCCTGTCTACTATCAATGACTTTAATGGCAAAGGTGCACCTGTTGCCCCTCACCTGTCTTGTATTGGCGATGACAAAGCGCGTATTGCTGAACTTCTAGACCTGTACAAATCTCAAGGCATTAACCGTATTGTTGCCCTGCGTGGTGACTTGCCTTCTGGTCAGGTCGGTTTAGGTGAATTGCCTTATGCACAGGATCTGGTCCGCTTTATCCGTGAACATTCAGGCGATCATTTTAAAATTGAAGTCGCAGCTTATCCGGAAATGCATCCTCAGGCAGAAAGCTTTGACAAAGACATTCAGCACTTTGTTGATAAAGTCAATGCCGGTGCCAATGCGGCCTTAACCCAATTTTTCTTCAATCCAGATGCTTACTTTTACTTTGTAGATCGTATCCAGAAAGCAGGAATCGATATTCCAGTTGCACCTGGCATCATGCCAATTACCAATGCCAGCAATCTGATTCGTTTTGCTGATGGTACTGGTGCTGAAATTCCACGCTGGATTCGCAAGCAACTGGCAACCTATGGTGACGATACTGCCAGCATTAAAGCCTTTGGCCATGAAGTTGTGGTTAAATTCTGTGAGCGTCTACTTGCAGGTGGTGCGCCAAGCTTGCATTTCTACACCATGAATACTACTGACCCGACCCGTCAGCTGGTCACCGATCTTGGTTTAGCTTAAGCCCTTTATTTCACCGATTTTTTGAGTAGAACGATCAATGCCACGTTTTTATATAGATGCTGATTTAACTATTGATGTCAGCCTTGAGCTTACGGAAACTGTATTTCATCATTGGGTAAAGGTTTTACGCGCGCAAGTCGGTGAAAGCGCGACCCTGTTCAATGGACAGGGTGGCGAATATGACGTGACTTTAACCGAGGTTGCTAAAAAATCAGCCACCGTCTCGGTCAATGCATTTAATCCTGCCAATCGCACACCAAAGTTCCAGGCTTTGCTCGGTCAGGTGATGAGTAAAGGCGACCGTATGGATTATGCGATTCAGAAAGCAGTCGAACTGGGCGTTTCCGAAATTCAGCTGCTGACTTCGGATCGTTGTGAAATGCGTTTAAAGTATGATCGCGACCAGAAAAAGCTGGATCACTGGCAAGGCATTGCTATTGCGGCTTGTGAACAATGTGGTCTAAACATTGTGCCTGAAATTTTAGCGCCCATGTCACTTGAAAAATGGCTGGATACTGAACTTCCGAACACCAAACTGGTTTTAGCACCCAATAAAGATGAAACAGATGTACTGGCAGATGCGACTTTAGATCTTGCCCTGCTGATTGGCCCCGAAGGTGGCCTGAGTGAGGCGGAAATTAGTACCGCAAATCAAAAAGGTTTTCTCAACTGGTGTATCGGCGAGCGTGTCCTGCGTACCGAAACCGCTCCTGTTGTTGCTCTGTCAATTTTAAATTATGTGCTTTAATTCATCGGATGAGTAAAAATTTGCCTTTAATTTTGTTGATTTTTATTTTTAAGGCATCTAATCTCGACTAAAGAATAATAAACATTTATTAATTGATTTCACACACTTCTTGGAGTTTCTATAATAACAATGTACAAGGACGAAAACCGTTTAGGATGAATACAGGCATTGAATCACATGGTTGATAATGAGCACGACTATATTCAGCAGCATTTGCATGATGCTCAAATTGCGAATACGCTTCGCCATAGTCGCTATTTTTTGCTCAGTATCATGGTGATTTGCCTCTATATTTTTTGTATTTATCACATTCAATATAGTCCTTCTAATACGTATTTTAATACCTGGTTTATTCTGACAGAACTTCTGGTCAGCATGTGCTGGCTGGTGAATACGCTGTATTTCAAACCCGAACAATATAATCAGAAAAGCGCGCACCGCTGGTTACAGATGCAGAGCCTTGCAGTCGGAAGCTGTATCGCGGCCGGTATTTATACAATTTATTACTATTTGCCGCAGGCCAATCCTGTATTTGAAGATATTGAAGCACTGACCTTGTCTGCCTTGTTGCTGATTGTAAGCCAAGCATTTGGCCTGACCTACCTGACCCAGAAACTGAGCTATTTTTGTCTGGTCTTTTTGCCGTCCTTATTCCCTTTTTTACTGTCGCAGCTTGACCATGTCGGTCATTCCAATCCCTTTTTTGGTCTGGCCTTAAACTTTGCGCTCATAGTGATTCTGCTGTGCGCGACAAGTAGTTATCGAATTCACAGCCGCACCTCACGTCTGTACGCGGAAAATGATATTCTGGTGAAAAATGCAGAACAGCAAGTGCATTGGACTGATGAACTGTGTCAGCAACTCAAAACTGAAGTCAATAAATCCAAAGATATTGAACTGCAATTACAGCTCAGCAATCAATTGCTGGAGCAAAAAGTACGGGAACGTACCTATGATATTGAACAGATCAATCATGATCTGAAAAATCAACAGCAAAACCTAGAACTTGCACATGAAATTGCCGGTATTCGGCCATGGGACTGGAATATTCAAGAGCGCTGCATCACCTTAACCAATCATAAAGACGAAAAGATTCTGCGTGATTCCAAAGATCACCATCTGCAATTACAGCATCTGATTCACCCTGAAGATCTGGACTATTTTAAGCACAATATGAAACAGCATCTGCGTGGCCAGATTGACCGCTATGATGCTACTTACCGGATCAAGCTCAGTGAAGGTGGCTGGAGTTGGGTGCATGATATTGGCCGGGTGATCAGTCGTGATCCTAAAAATAAAAAACCCTTGCGCATGGTCGGTATCCGTCGTGATATTCAGCAGGAACGTCTGTCTCAAGAACGTTTAAAGCTGGTGGCTAGTGTACTGGAACAGGCTGCGGAAGGCATTTTCATTCTGAATCCTGATTTGGATTATATCGATGTCAATCCTCACTACGAATACCTGAGCGGTTTTGAGCGTGACGAGATTATCGGTAAATCCTTATTTGATATTGCGGTGCAAAACAAATCTCAGCAACGTACTTTTCAGGCCAATATTGTCAAACAGATCCAGAAAATTGGCTCTTATGATGGAGAGGTTTATGCCAAATTTCTGTCTGGCAAAGAATCCACCTTATGGCTGCATATTAATGCCGTGACTGATGATGAAGGCCGGATTACCCATTATATTGGCATTGTCTCAGATCTGACTGAACGTAAATTACAGGAACAGCGCCTGTCCTATCTGGAAAATTACGACACGCTGACCGATTTACCGAACCGTTTCTATTATAATTATCAGTTGCATCAATATCTGGTTTCGCAAAAAGACTCGATTAAAGAGATGGCGGTGATTCGACTCAACATCGACCGTTTCCGCCCATTGAATGAATATCTGTCCAATAATGGCGGTGATGAACTTTTACGTCAGGTAGCGCAGCGCCTGCGCATGACCAATGCAGAAGCGCTGTTTGTGGCACATCTAAATGGTGATGATTTTGCGATTCTCTATGAAATCTCACATATTCGCCCTTCAGTTCAGCACCATTGTGAACGCATCGCTCAGGCCTTTAGCAGACCATTCAATATTTATGGTCAGGATCATGTGATTACCCTGTCTATGGGCGTGGCATTTTATCCGGATCATGGCCGTCAACTGGATTATTTGAATAACTGCGCCGAACAGGCATTGAACGAAGCCAAAAATCTCGGTGGCAACACCATTCATTTTTATTGCAGTGAAAATCATTCATTACAGAACAAAGGAGTTTTTCTGGAACGGGATTTGCGTAAAGCGATCCAGAATAATGAACTGGTGGTATATTATCAGCCCAAAATCAATTTCAGCGATCAAAGCATTTATGGCTTTGAAGCACTGATTCGCTGGAACCATCCAGAAAAAGGCATTATTGCACCTGGGCTGTTTATCCCGTTAGCGGAACAAACTAGCCTGATTTCAGACATTGGTCGTCTGGTGATCCAGCAGGCCGCTAAACAGATTCGCCAATGGAATGATCTGGGTTTTAATCATATTTGTGTATCAGTCAATATCGTGGCGCAGCAATTGCGTCGTGGTCAATTGCTCGATGATCTGGATCAGGCCATTGCAGATAACCAGATTTCTGGCGCCAGCCTGGAGCTGGAAATTACCGAATCTTCTTTAATCGAAAATTCGGAAGCGGTCAAAAACCTGCTCAATGAGATTAAACAGCGACATATTCATATTGCCCTAGATGATTTTGGTACAGGTTACTCCTCTCTCTCCTATCTTGCTGATTTTCCTATTGATACCTTGAAAATTGATCGCAGTTTTGTTTGCAAGATTGGGGAAAACAAGCAGGCAGCGATTGTCAGTGCCATGGTGGCCATGGGTAAAGCCATGGGTATGACCGTGGTCGCGGAAGGAATCGAGACCGAAGAGCAGCTAGAATATCTACGTGATTTAGACTGTGATATTGCCCAAGGTTACTTATTTTCCAAACCGCTTCCTGAGCAGGATGCAACCGCTTATTTAGTGCGAGACAAGACGCATCAGACTTATATATCTCAAGTCTAAGTCCATACCCGGCCCCAATAAGTTTGTTGGAAAAACGGCCGTCTTTGTCTGTCCGAACTGGTTAACAAATGGTATATTCAGGAACATAAATAAATTCTTTGCCCGCTGACCGGGTAATCTTTACAACGATCGAGAGACTGATGGACGAACAATCTTTAAAGCAACAGGCCCTTTACTATCACGAATTTCCTACCCCGGGAAAAATTAGCGTTACACCAAGCAAACAATTGGTCAACCAACGTGACTTGGCCCTTGCTTACTCGCCTGGCGTAGCTGCACCATGTCTTGAGATTGAACGCGACCCTTCAACTGCTGCATTGTATACGGCTCGTGGTAACCTGGTTGCTGTCGTGACCAATGGTACTGCCGTGCTTGGCCTGGGTAATATTGGTCCTTTGGCTTCTAAACCTGTTATGGAAGGTAAAGGCGTATTATTCAAAAAATTTGCTGGCGTTGATGTATTCGATATCGAAATTGCTGAAAATGATCCAGACAAAATTGTGGATATTGTCGCTGCATTAGAACCGACTTTCGGCGGGATTAACCTTGAAGATATCAAGGCGCCAGAGTGTTTCTATATCGAGCAGAAATTGCGTGAACGCATGAATATTCCAGTATTCCATGATGATCAGCACGGTACTTCGATTATTGTCGGCTCAGCGCTCCTCAACGCATTGCAAATCAACGGCAAAAAAATTGAAGACATCAAGATCGTAGCTTCAGGCGCGGGTGCTGCGGCACTGTCTTGTTTGAATCTGCTTTGTGCTCTGGGTGCTAAAAAAGAGAATATCATCGTTGCCGATTCACGCGGTCTGCTGACTACGCATCGTGAAGGCCTGGATGAATCCAAGAAAGCCTATGTACAAGACATCGAAGCTACTCAGCTCGGTGACGTGATTGCAGGCGCAGACATGTTCCTCGGTCTTTCTGCTGCAGGTATTTTGACCAAAGAAATGGTCAAGGTCATGGCTGAAGATCCGATCATCTTTGCCTTGGCGAATCCGGATCCAGAAATTCTGCCTGAACATGCACATGAAGTCCGTGATGACGTGATTATGGCGACTGGCCGTTCTGACTATCCGAACCAGGTGAATAACGCACTGTGCTTCCCGTACATCTTCCGTGGTGCGCTGGACGTTGGTGCAACCACCATTAACGAAGAAATGAAAATTGCCTGTGTCCACGCGATTGCACGTATGGCACACGTTGAAGCTGATGCGGCAACCTATGGTGAAAAATCGGCATCATTTGGCCGTGAATACCTGATTCCGGGCCCACTGGATCAACGCCTGATTCTAGAAATCGCACCTGCTGTTGCACAAGCAGCAATGGATTCGGGTGTGGCAACACGTCCAATCACAGATTTCTCGCATTATCGTCAACGTTTGTCTGAGTTTGTCTACAACTCTGCATTCATGATGAAACCAATATTTGAACAGGCTAAATCTGATCCTAAACGTATTGCTTATGCGGAAGGTGAAGATCTGCGTGTACTTCGCGCAGTTCAAATTGCGGTAGATGACGGTTTGGCAATTCCGATTCTAGTGGGTCGTCCAGCTGTCATTGAAGCCAACATTAAAAAATTGGGTCTGCGTCTTGAAGATGGCGTGAATATCACCATCGTCGATCAGGAAAAGAACCCGAACTACGAAATGTTTGCAGACGATTACTACAACATCATGCAACGAAAGGGTGTAACGCCTGAATATGCACAGCGTGAAGCACGTCGCCGCTCGACCCTAATCGCAGCGATGCTTGTGAAACATGGTATGGCAGACGGTATGCTGTGTGGTACGTATTCAAGCTACGATATTCACCTGGACTTCGTCAGCAACATCATTGGCAAGAAAGATGGTCATAATACTTTCTTTACCCTAAATGCCTTGATGCTTGAAGACCGTAACCTCTTCATTGCCGATACCTATGTCAATACCAACCCAACGGCTGAACAGCTGGCTGAAATGACCATTCTGGCCGCTGAAGAAGTTCGCCGTTTTGGTATGACACCACGTATTGCCCTGCTGTCTCACTCAAGTTTCGGTTCAGACCAGCATGATGCCAGCGCGCAAAAAATGCGTAAGGTGTATGACATCCTGTCTGAAATCGCGCCTGAGCTGGAAGTTGAAGGTGAAATGCACGGTGATGCTGCTCTGGATGAAAACATTCGTCAGTTTGCATTCCCGAATTCACGTTTCAAAGGCTCTGCAAACCTGCTGATCATGCCGAATCTGGATGCAGCCAACATCTCGTTTAACCTATTAAAAGCAACTTCAGGCAACAATGTGACCATTGGTCCAATTCTTCTAGGTGCTGCAAAACCTGTCCACATTTTGACGCCGACTGCGACCACGCGTCGTGTGATCAACATGACTGCACTGACTGTTGCAGAAATCCAGCAAGCGGAACAAGATGCACTTTAAGCCAATGACAAGATAACGACGCATCAGCCTCGTTTCTTAACTTGAGAAAACCTCTATTCTGTAGCATGATGCTTGTAAGAATAGAGGTTTTTTCATGCAAGTTTATTTAGTAGGCGGCGCAGTTCGAGATCATTTACTCGGACACCCCTATCACGAAAAAGATTATGTGGTCGTTGGTGCAACCCCCGCGCAAATGCTTGACTTAGGCTATCAGCCCGTAGGCAAAGATTTCCCTGTTTTTCTACACCCCCAAACAAAAGAAGAATACGCACTGGCGCGTACCGAACGCAAATCTGGCACCGGTTATCATGGTTTTGAGTTTCATACCGATGTCAGCGTTACGCTGGAACAGGATCTGATTCGTCGCGATCTGACCATTAATGCCATGGCCATGGATGATGCCGGCCAGGTTTATGATCCTTATGGTGGTCAACAGGATCTGGAAAACCGGATTCTACGTCATGTTTCCGATGCCTTTGTCGAAGATCCATTACGCGTGCTACGCATTGCCCGTTTTGCTGCGCGTTATACCAGTGCAGGCTTTGTGATTGCCGATGAAACTTTGGCGTTAATGCAACGCTTGACTGAAACCGGTGAATTAAATGCATTGACACCTGAACGCGTCTGGAAAGAGACTTCCCGTGCTTTATCCGAACGTCATGCTGATGTGTATTTTGAAGTATTACGTCAATGTGGTGCTTTAAAGGTGCTATTCCCTGAGATTGATGCCTTATATGGCATTCCACAACGCCCAGAATATCATCCGGAAATTGACTGCGGCATTCACACGATGATGTCCTTGCAGCAGGCGTGTCGTCAAAATTATAGTCTGGATGTACGTTTTGCCGTTTTAGTGCATGACTTAGGAAAAGCTTTAACGCCGGTTGAAGAATTACCGCGACATATCATGCATGAAGAGCGTGGCATCAAGCCAGTGAATGAACTGTGTGACCGTTTAAAAGTGCCGACGTATACCAAGCAGCTGGCTTTGGCGGTGTGCAAAGAGCATCTGAAATGCCATCAGGCCTTCAATCTTAAGCCGGGAACCTTATGGCGATTATTGCAACGTCTGGATGTGTTACGTCGCCCTGAACGTGTCGAAGCTTTCGTCCAGGCGTGTGAATGTGATTCACGTGGCCGTCTAGGTCTGGAAGATCGTGCTTATCCACAAGCACAATATGTCCTCGATGCCATGCAAACCGTACGCGCCATCAAGGCACAAGACCTGCCTGCCGATATTCAGGGTCCGGATATTGGTGAAATGCTGATTGAACGACGGATTCAGGCACTCGGTGAACTCAAAGCACAACAAACCGTAGCGATTGAATAATAAAAAAGCACCCTCGGGTGCTTTTTTAATAGCTTAATTTCTCTTTATCACAAAAGGAATTAAAAAATATTGGATCAGTACCATCAGGAAATATCTGCCGGAAAAGTAATCACTTGCTCCAGTTTCATTTGATTGGTTGCAATCATCAACAAACGGTCAATTCCAAGGGCAATTCCAGAACATTCCGGCATATTCGGTAAAGCTGCCAATAGATATTTATCGATCGGCATGACATGCAAGCCCAGCTTGGCCCGTTCTGCATTATCCGCCTCAAAGCGCGAACGCAATACGTCGGCATCAATCAGCTCATCATAGGCATTGGCCAATTCTAAACCTTCGATATACAATTCAAAACGTGCGGCGACCAGTTCACCATCTTCATCGGTTCGGGTTTTGGCCAGTGATGCCATTTCAGGGGGGAAATCAGTCAGGAATACTGCAGTATCAAAACCCAGACTAGGTTCAACCATATGTGAAAATAACAGGTCGATATAACCGAGACGATCCTCGCCTAAATCCAGATTGAGTCCAACGCGGCGGCAGCAATCTTTCAGTTCCTGTAAAGTGGCTTGAAGTGGATTGAGATCCAGACGATCCATGAAAGCATGTTTATAGCTTAGAATGGTCGGACGGATTTCGCCAAAACGTGCTTTCAAAGTCACATTCAGCAAATCCGATACTTCAAACATCAGATCTTTTAAGCTAAATCCCGGGCGATACCATTCCAGCATGGTGAATTCGCTATTGTGCTTGCGTCCATGCTCATCATTGCGGAAGACCTTACAGATTTGGTAAATGGGTCCACTACCACTGGCCAATAAGCGCTTCATAGCAAATTCGGGTGAGGTCTGCAAATAATGCGTATTCAGTTTACCCAGCACATGGCGCTGTGCCTGTACCGAGGCTAAATGCACATCGGTCACACCGGCTTGAGACAAAATCGGTGTTTCCACCTCTAATACATCCCGCTCAGCGAAAAATTGACGGATTTGACGATATAAGGTCGCCCGTGCACGCATGGCTTGAAGGTCACAAGTGGGTTGATACGTCATCGTCATGCCTTCGGCGCACCATGTGCTGCCCACTCACGACGCAGCGGATAGGTTTTACGTAAATGATCAAATGCCTGCTGATCGATTTTGCCTTCTTTGAGACAGGCACGTAGATTGGCATCATCACGAGCAATGTCATAAATTTGGGATAAATGCTGTTGCAATGCCATTTTTAAATCCTGCCCCTGAAAAAACTGCTCACAGATAGGCAGCTGGGATTCAAACTGTTTATTGGCTGCAAAACCGAAAGTTTGACAAAAAGCTTCGTAAATCATCTGGGTACCACGTGCCTTGCCTTCCAGGCTATAGCCGGCAATATGCGGAGTCACCAAAGTCACCAGATCCAGAAGTTCTGCTGAAATCAGCGGTTCGTGTTCAAAAACATCCAAAATTACGGGGCGTTGTGTCGCTTTAATATCTTGAATTAAGGCAGTTTCTTCAATCACTGGCCCACGCGCTGAGTTAATCAGGATCGCGTCAGGCTGCATTTTTGCCAACGCAGTAGCATTAAATAAATGATAGGTTGGATATATGCCTGTTTTGGTTAAAGGGACATGAATTGAAACGGCGTCCGCCTGCTGCAGCAGTTCATGAAATTCGACTTGATCAACCTGCTCTCTTTGCACAAAAGGATCGCAACCGATCACGCGCCAGCCCAAGAGCTTCGCCATATAAGCCAGTCGGGTTCCGACATTACCCAAACCGACAATACCCAGGGTAAATGTCGTATTGGCATCGAGTAATTCAGGACGTACCTGCAATAATGCGGTAATGACATATTCAGCCACTGCTTGCGCATTACAGCCGGCCGCATTACTCCACTGAATCCCATGTTGTTCTAATGCAGCAATATCCAAATGATCTGTACCAATGGTGGCACTTCCTACAAATTTGATCGAACTATTCTGTAGCAGTACTTCATTGACCTGAGTCACTGAACGTACCAGCAAGCTATCGGCATCTTTGACATCATCTGCGCTTAAAGTTCGCCCTGCACAATGTTGAATGTCACCAAATTCGGAAAAGAAATAATCGGTAAATGCTAGATTTTCATCTGCGACAATTTTCATAATGAGATCCATATGATGCTTGGGCGTATGATAGCGCGTTGACGCCTCTGACTCTATATTTGGCCGATACGTCCATTTTTCAAGATTTTATGAATTAAGTTCAGGACTGAAGAATTTAATATTCAAGATCTGCAGCCTAAAAAGAAAAACCCCAATCTTTCGACTGGGGTTTTTAAAATTTGGCGGAAGCGGTGAGATTCGAACTCACGGAGGACTCACACCCTCGTCGGTTTTCAAGACCGGTGCATTAAACCGCTCTGCCACGCTTCCTTGGCCGCCATCATATAAATAAATTAGATTTTTGGCAATAAAATTTAGCGAAACTTCTATAAAAAGCGGTTTATTCAGCTAAAAATCACCCGAAATCAAAGCTAACCTGGGTATTTTCAATCAAAGTTTTTAATATTGAAATGATCTTAAGTTGTATTTAACTCAGCAGAGAATGATGAGAGGAATTAACTGCCTTATCAAGTGGATCAACAACTGAAAAATATTGAGACATAAAAAAACCCAGTCAAATAGACTGGGTTTTTAAAATTTGGCGGAAGCGGTGAGATTCGAACTCACGGAGGACTCACACCCTCGTCGGTTTTCAAGACCGGTGCATTAAACCGCTCTGCCACGCTTCCATGGGCGCAATAATACGGAGCTTTTGTCCGGCTGACAAGTGAAAATTACAGTGAATGCAATCAACTGCATATAGTTTCATCAAATCCTTACAGTTTTGCTGCTAATTCCGCTCCCTCACGAATGGCGCGCTTGGCATCGAGTTCAGCAGCCAGTTTTGCACCGCCAATAATATGATACTGCGCCAAGGTATTTTCCCCAGCACTCGGCATCAGGTCTTTTACCGATTCCTGACCTGCACATACCACAATGGTATCTACACGCAATAATTGAGCATGGCCATCCACCTCAATCCATAAGCCTTCATCCGTGACAGATTTATATTGCACGCCGCGCAACATCCGCACGGCATGTTTTTTTAACTGGGCACGATGTACCCAGCCTGAAGTCTTGCCTAGTCCTGCGCCAAGCGGTGTCTTTTTACGTTGTAATAGATAAATTTCCCGTACTGGAGGTTCTACTTCAGCACGCTGTAACCCGCCTTCAGTCACATAATCTGGATGAGAATCTACACCCCATTCACGCTTCCACTCATCCACAGGTTGCGGCTGTATTTGATGCGGTGGCTTTAATAAAAACTCGGACACATCAAAACCGATCCCGCCTGCGCCAATAACCGCAACACGATCACCGACAGGTGCGCCACGTAGCACTTCTGCATAAGATAATACTTGTGGTGCCTGACTGCCTTCGATATTCAAGGCACGCGGCACAACCCCTGTAGCCACAATCACCTCATCAAAACCCTCACGCTCCAACTGCTCGCGGTTGACTCGGGTATTGAGACGCAGATCAACTCCGGTTTTTTCTAGCTGCACTTTAAAATAACGAATCGTTTCGTGAAATTCTTCTTTCCCCGGAATCACTTTAGCCAGATTGAACTGCCCGCCTACTTCATGACTGGCCTCAAACAAAGTGACATCATGCCCGCGACTGGCTGCGACAGTAGCCGCTGACAGACCTGCAACACCACCACCAATCACTGCAATACTTTTCGGTTTTTTGGTTTTGACATAGACCAGTTCGGTCTCATAAGCGGCACGCGGATTGACCAGACAGGTTGCGCGCTGGTTTTTAAAGGTATGATCCAAGCAAGCCTGATTACAGGCGATACAGGTATTGATTTCATCAACACGATTGGTTGCGGTTTTGTTGACCCAGAAAGCATCGGCCAAAAGTGGACGTGCCATCTGTACCATATCTGCCTGACCAGAGGCCAGAATCGCCTCGGCAGTGTCTGGCATATTGATCCGGTTAGATGCAATCACCGGCACCGAAACATGTTTCTTAACTTCAGCCGTGTAATCGACAAAAGCAGCTCGAGGCACGGAAGTCACAATAGTTGGAATACGTGCTTCATGCCAGCCAATCCCGGTATTGAGCAAAGTAATTCCTGCCTTTTCCAAAGCTTTAGCTACGGTAATCACTTCCTGCATGGTATTGCCATCATGTACCAAATCGAGAAGTGACAAACGGAAACAGATAATAAATTTCTCACCAATTTCAGCGCGAATCGCTTTAACAATTTCTACGGCAAAACGCATCCGGTTTTCAATCGGGCCGCCCCAACGGTCGTTACGCTGATTGACATGACGACTTAAAAACTGATTCAGCAAATAGCCTTCAGAACCCATGATTTCCACGCCATCATAGCCAGCCTTTTTGGCAATGATGGCAGTTTTCACATAATCCTGAATGGTATTCAGGATCTGTTTATCTGACATTTCACGCGGTTTAAAAGGAGAAATTGGTGATTTGATCGGGCTGGCCGAAACCACAAAAGGCTGATAGCCATAACGTCCGGCATGCAGAATCTGTAAAAGAATTTTAGCACCATGCTTATGCACTGCATGTGTCACCAGACGATGCGGCGCAATATCCCCCAAGGTATTCATGGTACCGCCCGCCGGCAACAACCAGCCCTGACGGTTTGGCGATATTCCCCCTGTAATCAGCAGACCTACGCCACCCTTTGCTCGTTCGCCAAAATACGCTGCCAGTTTAGGATAGTTATAGAAGCGGTCTTCCAGACCAGTATGCATCGACCCCATCACCACCCGGTTTTTAATGGTGGTAAAACCCAAATGCAGTGGCTTTAAAATGTTGGCATAGCGCGTCGTGGTCATAACAAATCCCTGATTATATTTGGCTGAGCAAGTCATTCCCTTACTTTAACTGATTTTCAGAAGCTTTTTATGACCCTGAGTTCAGCATTTTCAGGCACAAACATCAATCTTCGAAACCAGCTCACTCTATACATGACGAATTAGTTCTGCCATTGTCGTGCGCTGGATTTCCATAATGCAATCGCACCCAATACTGTCCCAATCGGAAAACTGAACAGCATGAGGATTGCCATCACTCTGGATAATGTCCGCCCTGAACCATTGCCCTGCTTGACCTTGATACTGGCCTGTATATTAAAAAACATCAGCAAGCCTAAAAGCAGCAGCACCACACCTAAACTCAGCATGGAAATACTGGATTGCTGATATTCAAGATATAAAAACAGCACTGTACTAAAACCAATCAGGCCGGCATAAATCCCATGCAACAGTGCCAGCGTTTCATTCTTAGCTTTAGGATTTAAATTAGGTAAAGGTGGGATGCGAGTCGCCATGCTTTTATTCCTGTTTTATCTGATTTTTAACTTTATTCGGCTGAATATAACCAATTTCTTCCGTTTTCAGCAGGATTCTGGTGAAAATCGTGCGATTTATGATTATTTAAGCCTATTGAATAGAGATTTTAAAACGAGTTTTTCTTTTCTAAAGCAAACCTAAATAAATTAATGATACAATTGATGCAATATGTATTTTTTCAGGCCACCAATTCTGGCGTGCCTATTTCATATCATTAGGATGAACAATGTCTGATAATGCAACTATCTTGCAGAATGTCCCAGTAGGTAAAAAAGTTGGTATTGCCTTCTCTGGTGGTCTAGATACTTCTGCTGCTCTTTTGTGGATGAAACAAAAAGGCGCTGAACCTTATGCTTACACAGCAAACTTGGGTCAGCCAGACGAAGACGATTACGATGCGATTCCAAAAAAAGCTGAAGCTTATGGCGCAGTAAAAGCACGTTTAATCGACTGCCGTTTACAGCTTGCATTAGAAGGTATTGCTGCAATTCAATGTGGTGCGTTCCATATTTCTACAGGTGGTATGCCTTATTTCAACACGACACCATTGGGTCGTGCAGTAACTGGCACCATGCTTGTAACTGCCATGAAAGAAGATGACGTTAACATCTGGGGTGACGGTTCGACTTATAAAGGCAATGACATTGAACGTTTCTACCGTTATGGCTTGTTGACCAATCCTGCGCTTAAAATTTACAAGCCTTGGTTAGACCAAACCTTCATTGACGAGCTGGGCGGCCGTGCAGAAATGTCACAGTTCCTGATCGACAATGGTTTTGACTATAAAATGTCAAAAGAAAAAGCTTATTCAACTGACTCAAACATGCTGGGTGCGACGCACGAAGCCAAAGATCTTGAATACCTGAATGCAGGCATCAAAATCGTTGAGCCAATCATGGGCGTTGCGTTCTGGAAAGATGACGTAGAAGTGAAAGCTGAAGAAGTATCGATTACTTTTGAAGAAGGCTTCCCGGTTGCGATTAACGGTCAACGCATTGAAGATCCAGTTGAATTTATTCTTGAAGCGAACCGCATCGGTGGCCGTCACGGTCTAGGTATGTCGGATCAAATCGAAAACCGTATCATCGAAGCGAAATCTCGCGGTATCTATGAAGCTCCGGGTATGGCGCTGCTTCACATTGCTTATGAGCGTCTGGTAACGGGTATTCATAACGAAGATACGATTGAACAATACCGCATTAACGGTTTACGTTTAGGTCGTTTGCTGTACCAAGGTCGCTGGTTCGATTCTCAAGCGCTTATGCTACGTGAAACTGCACAGCGTTGGGTCGCTAAAGCAGTTACTGGCACAGTAACAATCGAACTTCGTCGTGGTAATGATTACACCATTATGAACACTGAATCTCCTAACCTCACTTATGAAGCTGAGCGTTTAACTATGGAGAAAGGTGATTCTATGTTCTCGCCGATGGATCGTATCGGTCAGTTGACTATGCGTAACCTGGATATCACGGATACACGTGCGAAACTGGGCATCTATACAGAAACTGGTTTACTGGCAGTCGGTTCTGCATCTGCAGTGCCACAACTGAAAGACAAAAACTAAGTTTTGTCTTAAGCAAAAAACCGCGCCCTGAGCGCGGTTTTTTATTGATGATTGTTTTATTCATTTTAATAATCTCTAGCCATTTGCAATATCTGAATTGACTGATCGAATAGACTGATAATAAATCTGGTTGCGTCCAAGCTGTTTGGCACGATATAGCGCCTGATCCGCGATTCCCAACAATGCATCCTTATCAATATCTTCCTCACCACGATAGACGGTAATGCCTAAACTGATGGTGATATGTTTCGCAACCGAGGATTTTTCATGCGGGATTTCCAGACGGTCAATCGCCTTAAAAATATTTGAAGCCACTGCATAAGCACCATGTGCATCCGTTTCTGGCAAGAGCACTACAAACTCCTCCCCGCCATAACGTGCGACAAAGTCCATATGACGGATCGCATTCTTGATGGTTTTGGCAATCGTCGAAATGACATCATCACCTTTCTGATGTCCATAAAAATCGTTGTAATTTTTAAAGAAATCCACATCGATAAACAGAATCGCCAAAGCCGTTTCTTCACGGCGTGCACGTTCGAAATGGACCTCCAGTGTCTCATCAAAGGTGCGTCGATTGGAAATCTTGGTCAGTTCATCATACTGACTCAAATGTAATAATTCGTTGGTATGAATACGCTGGATCTGCTCACTGATTCTGGCGCGAATACTATAGAGAAAAATCACACGCTCACGGGCAAAAATCATATGGCTAATCACATAACCCAGCAAGCAACTTCCAATTAAAATCCGTCCAAAAACCATAGGATTAAATTCAACTGAAAGGCTAAACAATACAAGAATAGTAGTTGCCGCAGCGAGTAATCCGGTGACCAGCATCTGAATCGGTTTAATACCGGTCAGAATATAACCCAGGATATATACGATCGTGACTATCGCCATGGATTGATGCTGCAAGGCATCAGTTTTAATCGACATGGTGATACATGAAATTGACACCTGTACCCAGAATACCAACAGCATCGAAGCCTGAGGAAAAAAGCGCTTGATCTTGGGTAAGCACGAGAACATATAAAAGATAATTAGCGACACGCCGCCATTGAGCAAGCCCAACATACACAGGACAAAATCATGTACGAAATATTCTTTGCTGATGCTCCAGTAATCTGTGGGAATCATCACCACCAAAAAAAGGAAATAGGCTAGTACTCCAGCCCACACATATTTTTCGACATGTTTGCGGGCGCGTTCCAGATTTTTAGTCCAGAATTCTTGTTCCAGATTTTGAGGGAAGACCGGGCCTACACGCTGGCTTTGCCGTGTAATCAGTTGTTCTATGTCTTCTTTATCATCTTGCAATTTCGCTAGATTGTACTTGTATTCCATTGCCAAGTATTTATGTAATTTTTTTATTAATTTTAAAATAACATACTTTTTAAAATTAATTTATACATATCCCTTATTTTGTAGCGCTTTCTCGTTACCATTTTTACTATAGATGGATTATCATTTGTTTTATTTGTTCGACTGAATTTGCCTTGAATACGATTACGATTCTCCAGCCAGATGATTGGCACGTTCACCTGCGTGATGGTTTAGCACTTCAACGTACCGTTCCCGATTTAGCCAAGCAGTTTTCTCGCGCCATTTGCATGCCAAATCTGGTGCCACCCGTTAAAACTGTCGAAGAAGCCAATGCCTACCGTGAACGTATCATGGCACATGTGCCTGAAGGGGTAAATTTCGACCCGCGTATGGTGCTGTATTTCACTGACAACACCCCGGCAAGCGAAGTTAAAAAGATCAAAGAATCTGCGCATGTCAATGCCATCAAGCTCTATCCTGCGGGTGCGACCACCAACTCCGATAGTGGTGTGAGCGATATGAGCAAAGTCTACGGCGTAATTGAACAGCTTGAAGAACACCAAGTGCCTTTATTGCTACATGGTGAAGTGACGCATAATCATGTCGATATTTTTGACCGTGAAAAGCGTTTCCTGGATGAAGTGCTGGCTCCCTTACTCAGACAATTTCCCAAGCTGAAACTGGTGCTCGAACACATCACCACCAGCGAAGCAGCAAACTTTGTACTTGAGCAAGACCGTAATGTCGCTGCAACCATTACGCCGCAACATTTATTGTTTAACCGCAATGACATGCTGGTTGGTGGGATCAAGCCGCATTTCTACTGCTTGCCGATTTTAAAACGTCAAACGCATCAGCAAACTTTGCTGGAAGTCGCAACCAGCGGTAATCCTAAATTTTTCCTGGGAACAGATAGCGCGCCGCATTCAAAAAATGCAAAAGAAAATGCGTGTGGCTGTGCAGGATGTTATAGTGCGCCGACTGCTATTGAGCTGTATGCTCAGGCATTTGATCAAGTGGGTAAAATTGAACGCCTGGAAGGTTTTGCCAGCCACTTTGGAGCAGACTTCTATGGCCTGCCACGTAATACCAGCACAATTACCCTGATCAAAGAAGATCAAATAATTCCTGAAAGTTTAGACTATCTGGATGGTGAACAGATTATCCCACTGTATGCTGGTAAAACCATTCAATGGAGAAAAGTGTGACAAATGAAACGCTCCCAATCATTGGTCAACGTTTTCGTGGATTCTTACCTGTAGTTGTCGATGTCGAGACTGCAGGTTTTAATGCGCAGACTGATGCATTGCTGGAAATTGCGGCCATTCCGATTGTTTATAATGAGGAGGGTCAATTTGTGCCGGGTCAAGCTTACCATGCACATATCAATCCTTTCGAAGGGGCAAATCTCGACCGACGTTCGCTGGAGTTTATTGGGATCGATCCTTCGAATCCAATGCGAATCGCAATGGCCGAAGATGAAAAAACTGCACTCAAGCGCATTTTTAAATCGGTGAATGAAGTGCGTCGCCAGCAAAATTGTACCCATGCAGTTTTAGTCGGACACAATGCACATTTCGATTTAGGTTTTCTTCAGGCCGCGATTGCGCGTACCGGAACCAAAAACCAGAACCCGTTTCATAGTTTTTCTGTCTTCGATACAGTGACTTTAAGTGCGGTGATGTTTGGTCAGACCGTACTGGCAAAATCCTGTATTCAGGCTGGGATTGAGTTTGATGGCAAAGAAGCCCATTCTGCATTATATGATACGCAGAAGACCGCTGAACTGTTTTGCTATATTTTAAACAAACTCGCACCTCACCTGCTTGACACTCTGGTGGCGGATCAATAAGATACCGCCATCTTCTAAACGTCCCTATCGTCTAGAGGCCTAGGACATCGCCCTTTCACGGCGGTAACCGGGGTTCGAATCCCCGTAGGGACGCCATCTATTTTTTCTCTTCTTTATATTTCTTTGATCAGCATCTTAAGCTGCTCAAGTCCTACACTTTTATCAATTAATTAATGAAAATAATTCTCATTACTATTGATTACCTACTCTAAGTTAATGATAATCACTTCCATTATCTTTCGCAGATTTAACCCTTCTCATGCGTTTTGCTTATTCCCCACTTTCTATTGCGGTTCTAACAGCTTTATCAACATCTAGTTTTGCAGAAGAATCAAATTATCAAGAATCCATCCTCAAGGAAGCTACGGTTAAGTTCAACACAATTATTATCGAAGCTCAGCAAGAAAATGAAGTTGGAAAAACCATTTATTCAAAAGAAGATTTAGAAAAGACGCCGAATAGCTCAAAGAACATTACCGATTTTTTAAAAGTGAATCCGAATGTGCAGTTTAGTCAGTCACAACTTGCAGCAGGTTCTCAAGGTGAAATTAAACCTGCCGAAATCTCAATTAATGGTGCACAAACCTTCCAAAACAATTTCATTGTGAATGGTGTTTCCAACAACCTACTTATTAATCCAGCAAATTCAAACACAAATACGTTTCAAGATATTGGGACTGGCGCACAAGCTATGGCAGTGAACACTGACCTACTTTGTGAGCTTGAAGTATTAGATAGCAATGTGTCTGCCGCTTATGGTCAATTCACAGGTGGTGTTATAAATGCTAAAATATGCGCACCGCAAACAGAGATAGGTAAAATTCACGGTTCTATCACTTACGATTACACTGAAAGTGATTGGGCTCGCTACAACTCAATTTCACCTTTAGAAGAAAGTAAATTTGAAGAACCTACAGATGACTACCAAAAGGAATATACCAAACAAGGTGTAAGCACCAATATTTATGGGAAGCTCTCGAATGATTGGGGCTTTAATGCTTATGCTTCTCAAAGAGAGTCTATCATCCCAGTCAAAAGTGGCTTTGAAACACCTAAAACAATTGATCAAGAACGACATATCTCAAATCTTGGTGCAACATTATTTTATACACCAAACGCCTCAACCAAAGCGAAGTTTGGTTTGGATTATGGATTGCTGGACAGTTTGAGCTATGTGGACAGCAATCGTGATTCGGGAAGTACCACTGAAACCGAAACACTTACATTATTCTCTGAACTCGAACACCAATTCAATCTAGGTACTCTCGTACATAAACTTAATTTCCAAAACTCGGCGACACAACGCATTGCAGATAATAACTACAGTATGCATTGGTACTACGCCGAAGGAAGTAAAGATTGGAATAATACCGATGTTGTTCGAGAAGGCGCCATCATGGGAGAAATCAAACAACTCCAAGACGTTCTCTCTTACGACCTACAAGCCAATATAGACCCATTTAAAGTTGGTCAATCCCAACACAACATGACTCTAGGTGCGGGTTATAGCCATGCTCATGTTGAGTGGAAACGAGCCGAGGATGTTTTACTCGCGACAAAGATCAACTTAAAAGAACTTGGCAAAGATACTACCTGCCTTCAAAGTGACCCATATTGTGATGAGAAACTAACTATAAATGGTTGGAATGGACAATATATCGCTGGTGGAACTCTGTACAAAGCTGGTGATATCAAAGCTCAGCAAGATCGCCTAAATATATTTATTGAAGATAATATTCAGTGGAATGATCAATTTTCAACACGCCTTGGTGTTCGTGCTGATTATGACTCTTTGAGTAGTAATATCAATATTTCCCCTCGCAGTCGTCTCTCTTACAAACCCTTTAGTAATGATCAATTGCATTTATCCGCTGGGTGGAATCGCTACTATGGTCAGCAAACGTTAGGTACAGAGCTGAATGAAATTCAAAATGATTTGCTCTACAAACTGTCACGTGAAAACCCACATGCGACTTGGGTAGAAACACAAACTGCACTATCCAGCGGTGCGCGTAGTTCAGCGCTCAATACCCCTTTCAGTGACGAGACTGTTTTAGGCCTGAATACACAAATCCAGAATTGGGATCTAGGGCTAAAATGGGTCAATCGTAAATATCAGGATGAAATATCAAAAACTAAAGTTACTCCTTTAGATGGATCAAAATTCTTCTACGAATATAACAATGATGGAAGTGGCAAAGCTGACATCTACACCTTAACCCTTAAAAATCGTCAACCGATCGCACTGGGGGATAGCCAACATTTATTTGCCTTGGGATTTGATACAGTGAAGTCTTCCGCAGTTATGTAGATTACACTTCAGCCTATGATCAAGCCACTCAAGATGAATGGGTCTCTTATGATGGTCAAATTATCCGTTGGTCAGACCGCCCTGCCCCAAACTTTAACCAACCATGGACCGCACGAGTAAACTGGGATATTACATTCGATACACTGCCTGTACGTATTTCAAACTTCTTTAGCTATAAAAACAGTTACGATGATATGGTTGTAGTCTCCAATAAAAATGACAAAGTCGAGTATAAAGGTGAACTGCTTGACACCTATTTAGCCTCTGAAATTAAACCCAAATTTAAATGGGATATGCGCACCACCTATGATTGGGAAATTTCAAAAGATTTAAGGGCAATTTTTGGTTTAACCATTAACAATGTAACCAACCGCGTGAATACCTATACAACAGGCTCGACCTCAAATGATAGACCACGTGTGATGACTGAAATCGGCCGCCAATTTATTGCGGATGTTACTTTTAAATTCTAGAGCCTGAATAGGTACATGCTGCTGCTCTTTTTAATTTGCTTAGGCTATAATTAATGCGATTTCATATTTTGCCTTTGTATCATGTTAAAAAAGATCTTACTGGTTTTACTGATTTTAGCCCCATCCGCACTATATCTCTATATCGTCAACCGTGATGATAACCACACTGCGGAGACTGAAACAGTGTCAACGCCAACTGAAAACTCTCAGCCTGAGCAATATCAAACTCCAGATCACTAAGTTTTAGTGATCTTTTCAAATATTTATTTTTTATAGTCCTGAAATCTGTTCAGAAAATAACATTTTAATAAAATAAAGTTTTTGTTTTGCCTAATGTTTAAACTGTTAAATGAATTTTAGCAAAAACCCTTTTGACAAAACCCGGCTTAGTCCTTAATATACGCATCACCTCGCAACGTCCCTATCGTCTAGAGGCCTAGGACATCGCCCTTTCACGGCGGTAACCGGGGTTCGAATCCCCGTAGGGACGCCATCTATTGATCTCATACGATCAGACCTTATTCGAAATTACCATTATTCGATTGCAGATTTGTAGTTTTTCACTACAATAGCTCGCTTCATTCCTTTGAAGTATTTCTTATTTCCTATGCACTCATCTCCGAATGATGCTACGCATCAGGGCAATTCTGCGCCTTTAAAACGCGCTATGAGTACTCGACATCTGGTCATGATTTCGCTTGGTGGCGCAATCGGAACAGGCCTATTCTTAGGGTCGGGTGAAGTCATTGCACAAACGGGGCCTGTAGGTGCCATTCTCGCTTATCTCCTGGGCGGTATTATCGCGTACATGGTGATGCTATGTTTGGGCGAACTTGCCGTTCATATGCCAGAATCTGGTTCATTTGGTGCTTATGCCAAACGTTATATTGGACCAGGCACAGGCTATACCATCACCTGGTTATACTGGCTGACATGGTCGGTCACTCTCGGAACTGAATTTACTGCAGCGGCTTTGCTGATGCAGGAATGGTTCCCGGACATTTCTATGTGGTTATGGACCATTATCTTTGGTGTATTCGTATTTAGTCTCAATATGATTTCGACCCGCTGGTTTGCCGAATCCGAATTCTGGCTGGCACTGGTAAAAGTGGTCACGGTTGTTGCTTTTATTCTTTTAGGTCTATTGGCCATCTTTGGTGTTCTGGGCTATCAAGGCTATGAAGCTGCGCCTTTATTTACCAATCTAACTGCACAAGGCTGGTTCCCTGAAGGTCTATTCCCGATTTTTGCTACGATGCTAATTGTGAACTTTGCCTTCTCTGGTACCGAGCTGATTGGTGTGGCTGCCGGTGAAACTGAAGATCCTGCGAAAAATGTTCCTAAAGCAATTAATACTGCGATTTTCCGCTTATTAATTTTCTTTGTAGGTACCATTATCGTGGTAACAGCCTTACTTCCGCATCAGGAAGCAGGCTTAGCTGCTGAAGGCGTGAGTAGCAGTCCATTCGTAACCGTATTCCAGCACATTGGTATCCCATATGCTGAAGACATCATCCGCTTTGTCATTATCACTGCATTGTTGTCTGCCGCCAACTCGGGCTTATTTGCTGCTTCTCGTATGATGTGGTCATTGTCATACAGCAAACAGTTGCCTGCCGTATTCTCAAGACTGAATGCTCGCGGTGTACCGTATATTGCAGTCATGGTGACTATGCTAGGTGCATTGCCAGGTTTATTGTCTGAACAGTTTGCGCCAGAGACGATCTTTACCAACTTGCTGGGCGTTGCGGCGTTTACCATGGTGGTGGTCTGGATGAGTATTTGCTTAAGCCAGTTCAACTTCCGTCGTCAGTGGTATAAACAGGGTCATACGGCAAAAGAACTGGGCTTTGCTGCACCATTGTTCCCGATTGTTCCAATCCTGGGCTTTGTGTTCTGTTTTATTACCTGTATCAGTATGGTCTTTGATCCATCAATGCGTATCAGCTTCATAGGCTGTCTGCTATTTATTGCAGCGTGTTATGCAAGTTATTATGCCTTTTATCACAACAAGTCTTAATCATCAGTTTTAAAAGAGCGGCTCCGGCCGCTCTTTTTTTATCTATACTATAACCATAGTGGGCAGCCTTAAGGGTGCGTCGATGAAAATTGTGTTTATTCACGGCATGAACAAGCAACAATATACGGCTACTTCATTACGTCAACATTGGCTGCATCTCTTCAAAACAGGCCTTCAGAAAAACCTACAACAGCAAGCCCGTTTTACTTATTTAAAACGGCATATCCGTATCCCTTTTTATGGCGATTTACTTTCTCGGCATCATTTTCATAACGTCTTGAATGCCAGCACCCTGATGCCGCAACAGTGGCCGCATTTCCCTTTTTTACATCCCGCACAGCTGCAACCGGCATCGCCACCAGACCAGTGTACCTATCAAATTTGTGACGTCCCGCAGTCGAATATTGATGATGTCCTGAATTTCAATCAAAAACTGAAATTCATTACAGCATTAAGCAAAGATATTGCCTTGCGGGATTTTGCGGTACTCATCAATTATTTTCCCAGCTTACATGCCAGCTTTTTGCATAAGTTTTGCTGGAAACTTATCTTTATTTGGCCAACCCACATTTTATGCAGGAAGTTCACCGCCGCATTCATGATCAACTCTATAGCAGCAGGCCACAGATTCTGGTGGCACATTCGCTTGGCAGCGTGATTGCCTATAATTATTTGATTCAGCATCCGGAGCTGAATATCAAGCGTTTTATTACTCTTGGATCACCGTTGGCATTTCGGGTCATCCAGGCTCATCTGCCGCAACCGATTGTACGACCTGCTGCAATTTCAGGCGATTGGATAAATTTCTATTGTAGCGATGACTTTCTGACTGCCTTTCCATTATCAGAACCACCCTTCCAGCTTCAGCCTGCGATTATTAATCAGGAGATTCATACCTCCATTTATCATCCGCATGATATTGATGGTTATATTCAGCATCCAGACGTCATTAAAGCGCTACTGGAATTGCTATAAGACTCACGTCAAACTCTAAATTCAACTTTTACCGTTCCATTCATATTCTTCTTCTATTCAGTAAAATCTTTCATCCAGACCTACCAATTTACTGCTTTTTCTGCCTTTTTTATAAATATACGGATGTCTGTTAATGATTGTTTTATCGAAGATAATTTAAACATTAACGCCACAAAAAGTGCAGCTTGGCTTGCCGCAATTTTCTCTATACTGTGAATATATAGATCGACCTCCGTGAGGTATCGATGAAAGTTATTTTTATTCATGGAATGAACCAGCAACATCACAGTGCTGCATCGATTCGCCAGCGCTGGCTGCATATACTTCAAAAAGGCATTCGCAAACACCGTCATGATGCCAGATTTAGTTATTTACGACGTCATATTCACATTCCATTTTATGGAGACTTGCTTTCACACTATAACGTTCGCAACATCCTGAATGCTGGAACCTTGATGCCCCAGCAATGGCCCAGCTTTCGTTTCCGTCAACCTGTCCATCCTCAGCTTCCTGCACCCGTTCCACGTCCTGGCTGGCGCAAGCCCGTGATTTCAGATCTTCCTCAGCTTCATCTGAATGAGCCGATGGATTTCAAACAGAAATTCAAATTTATTACTACGCTAAGCAAAAATGTTGCACTACGAGACTTTGTATTATTGCTTAATTATTTTCCCAGCCTGCATCGTAGCCTGCTTCAGAAATTTCTGATTGAAACCTATCTGTATCTCGACAATCCTGGTTTCATGAAGGAAGTTCATGAACGGATTGCCCGGCAATTGAATGGTCGCAAACCTTGCATTGTGATTGCTCATTCTCTGGGCAGTGTGATTGCCTATAACTATCTCATCCAGCATCCTGAACTGAATGTACAGCGTTTTATTACTTTAGGATCGCCATTAGCCTTTCAGGTGATCCAGTCACATTTACCGCAACCCATTGTACGACCTGCAGCAATTACAGGCGACTGGATAAATTTTTATTCAACTGATGATTTTCTTACCGCCTTTCCTCTTACACAACCGCCATTTCAGTTTCAACCCGCAATTATTAACCACGGCATTCGTACCCATATTCACCGCCCGCATGATATTACCGGCTATTTACTGCATCCGCAGGTAGTAGAAGCAATTCTGGAATTGCTTAAAAATCCGGCTTAAACCATGTAATTTTCCAGTATTTCCACAAGATTGTTTTAAATTTACGCACTCAATCCAGAAAATCATTTTTTTTATGGAAATGCGTTTGACACCCCCCAGTTTTCACCCTATTATACGCCCACCTCTGAAACGTCCCTATCGTCTAGAGGCCTAGGACATCGCCCTTTCACGGCGGTAACCGGGGTTCGAATCCCCGTAGGGACGCCAATTTTCAGAAGTACATTTTATTAAGTCCCTATCGTCTAGAGGCCTAGGACATCGCCCTTTCACGGCGGTAACCGGGGTTCGAATCCCCGTAGGGACGCCATTACTTCAAGCTAAAAGTAGCGGTTTTAAAATTTATCTTCTGTACTGTCCCTATCGTCTAGAGGCCTAGGACATCGCCCTTTCACGGCGGTAACCGGGGTTCGAATCCCCGTAGGGACGCCATATTCGAGATGGCAACATCTCAACAAAAAGCCCGAGCATTGCGACTCGGGCTTTTTTTATCTTGCAAATTTTATTTCTCGAATCTTTAAACCCAGTTTTTATCATTTGTTCAAATTACTCCCTCACTCTTTCGGCTGCCATCCGATTCTTAATTTTACAATTTGTATTGTTTTAACATTTCTATTCATAGAAATATCCGTTCATTTTCATTTAAAGCAATACACCAATAAATTAGAACAAAAATTCAACACCCTGCTTTTAGAGGGCACGTTAAGGTAAATCAAGAGAAATCTGCAAGGATCAGATTATGTTCGTCAGCACAGAGCTAAGTTTACCTTTATCGCCAAATAAAAATCATAATTATCAAATTAAAAGCTTTAAGGATTGGGTCGACTTTTTTCAAGATACTGAAATTTTGACATATACCAAAACCGAAAAAGCCGAATCTTATTTGAGCGATCTGATTAAAAATTTAAATATTGATACTCTCGGATGGTTGGATCAGCCTGCACAGGTTGAACAGCATCTTTTAGAACAACATCATCAGGTTTGTGCGACTTTCCAGACCTATGTCAATCGCCGGAAACAGCAGCAGCCCCGGGAATATTTTCCGACGGTTTCTCAGGCTTTCGAATTCCTGGCGAAAGTTGCACCGGTTAAACTGGTCGATGGTGCTTGGTTGTATTCAACCGTGCCAAACTGTAATCAGCCCGAGTTGAAAGATTTGATTTACATCTATCTCGAAGAGCTTGGTTTAGGGCATCCGCGTGCCAACCATGTCACCATGTATCAGGACCTGTTGAGTCATTATGAGCTGAACAGTTATGCCGAGCATTTAGATGATAGTTACTACGAACAGGCTGCCGTACAGTTGGCACTGGCTTATGCCCCGGCCAAGTATCTACCTTTGGTCATTGGCTTTAATCTCGGTTATGAACAGTTACCACTGCATTTGTTAATCACCAATTATGAACTGGCTGAACTGGGTATCGATCCGCATTATTTTAATGTGCACATTACTATTGATAATGCTCACAATGGTCATGCGCAGAAATCCCTGCAAGCATTTATCCAGCATTTTAATCATGCAGAAAACCCAGAAACTTATCTGGAACTGATTAAAAAAGGCTATGTCCTGAATGACCTTGGTAGAAGTTCTTCCCAAATCATCAAGGAACTGGATATTGGGCAGATGGCTTTAAAAGTTTTCCAGAATAAAGCGCTGATTGGTCAATATATTCATAATCAGAAATGCCAGTTTAGTGGCAAGACCATCAATGACTGGTTGTCCGATCCTGCCCAGATTGCCGAGTTTTTGCAGGTCATGATTGAAAAAGGCTGGATAGTGAAAGATGCGCCAATAGAACAAAGCCGCTTCTGGAAAATGATCGATCATCCGGAAGGTAAAATGTTTGGTGTCTTTAATGCGACTGAAAAACAGATTATTAAAGACTGGATTCAGGGTGCAGGCTTGGCAACTCGCCTGTCGTTACGTAGTGCAGCCCTATCACAGGCAAAAATTGAACTTGCAATGAGCCGTATGGACCAGCAGCGCTTGAATCAGTTAAAAAGTCGCTTCATGCGCTGTGAAGGTGCGGAACAGAAAATTGATTTACTGATTCCTTATACTGCGCCGCATATCCATCACACAGAAATAGGCTTATGGGCGACTCGTCAGTTAAGCCAGTTATTATTTCCTTTTCAGACCCAGGCGATGCATTATTCCTAAAGCACTCCTAAATGCCAGAAATTAAAAAACCGGACATTTGCAGTGTCCGGTTTTTTAATAAAGATTAAGCCGATTTTCGCGAGTTTAATTGTCCCTTGATCACCGCTTTGACATTGCCTTTCAGATACTGCAAAAAGACCTTTAGTGGTGACAGCTTTGGATTAGGCTGCTTGCCTTTGGCAATTTCTTTAAACTGCGCGGCATACCAGATGATTTCCATAATCGCCATTTTGTCGACCATTGGAATACCGGTTTTAATTTTCTCAACCGCATAACGTACATCATGCCCTGCAACCAGACGATTGCCCAAGTCAGGTTCTACCGCAAAGGGACGTGCAATCCCGACAAAATCACAAGCACCACTGTCAAGCGCGGCATTCATGCCTTCAACAGTTCGGAATCCACCAGTGACCATGATATGGCACTTCACTTCCTGACGGATTTTTTCGGCAAAATCGAGGAAATAGGCTTCACGAGCAATGGTCGAGGCCTTGCGCTTGTCTGCTTTCACGCCGGCCATCGCAGGTGCTTCATAGCTACCACCTGACACTTCAATGATATCAATGCCTGCAGCGTCCATCGCCTTAAAGACATAAATGACATCTTCTTCGCTAATACCACCGCGCTGGAAATCAGCTGAATTCAGCTTGACTGAAATAATAAAATTTTCCGAAGTCGCAGCACGAACAGCCTGATAGGTTTGCAGCAAGAAACGGGTACGATTCTCAATACTACCACCCCATTGATCGTGACGCTTATTGGTCAGCGGTGACAGAAACTGGCTAATCAGATAACCATGTGCCCCATGCAACTGCACCCCCTCAAATCCTGCTTTTCCACAGATAGCAGCCGAAGTGGCAAAGCGCTGGATAATATCCAGGATTTCATCTTCACGCAGTTCCCGCGGGGTTCCAAAGCTCATTGCCAAAGCCGGACTAAATGGGACTGCGGACGGTGCAACCGTTTCTTGATTCAGGCCCTTGGGACACTGGCGGCCCGGATGCGACAACTGGACCAGTTGTACCATGCCATGCTGTTTGCCTACGTCGGCCCAGACTTTGAGCTGCGCCAGATCGCGTTCTGTTTCTACCACTACGACCCCCGGTTCATTCTTGGCACGATAATCCACCATGACATTACCCGTAATAGCACAACCCAAGCCACCTTCGGCCCATGCTTCATACAACTTGAAATGCGCCTGATTGGGCTGGCCGGCATCATTGGCCAGTGCTTCACTCATGGCACCTTTAATGATGCGATTTTTAAAAGTGGTATTACGAATTTGAATGGAATCGGCCAATTGAGTCATGATCTGTCCTGATACGTTACTATTATTTTGTATTCGTTTATAACGTAAGCCAGAACAATTGACAATCAGTCTTGTCAAATTTACACAATTTTATCTGCTTATTTTTTTATGGTTAAAGATTTTTGTGATTTAGTTTCTTGGATCAAAAGCATCCCGTACTGCTTCTCCCATATAGATCAGCAAACTCAGTACAATCACCAAACTAAAGAATCCAGACAATGCCAGCCACGGCGCATTTAAGTTGTTTTTGGCCTGAAGCAAGAGTTCCCCTAGGGATGCCGAATCGGGTGGCAAACCATACCCTAAAAAATCCAGCGCTGTCAGTGCAGTAATATTGGCGGTTAGCATAAAAGGTAACTGTGACAGGCTAGAACCTATCACATTGGGGAGAATATGTTTGAACATGATCCGTCCATCCCCGGCCCCGATACTTTTTGCTGCCCAGACATATTCCAGATTTCTGGCGCGTAAAAACTCAGCGCGCACCATACTCACCAGTGTGGTCCAGCCAAATAACAGCATGATCAGAAACAGCCAGTAAATACTCGGGGTAAACAGACTGACCAGTACCATCACCATAAACAGCATCGGCAAACCACTCCAGACTTCGAGTATGCGTTGCCCGATCAGGTCAATCCATCCACCATAATAACCCTGAATTGCCCCTGCTAAAATTCCCAGCGCCGCAGACAATAAAGTCAGTGCAAAACCAAACAGTAATGAAATCCTTAAGCCATATAGAATCCGTGCCAGAACGTCACGGCCCTGATCATCTGTTCCCAGCCAGTTTTGCGCACTCGGGGGCGATGGCACCGGTTCAGCCAGTTCAAAATTTGGCGTTTGATAGGAAAACGGAATGATGGGCCAGATCGCCCAGCCTTTTTCTGCAATCAGTTGCTGTACGGCAGGATCTTTATATTCTGCTTCTGTCTCAAATACCCCACCAAAAGTGGTTTCCGGATAGGATTTCAGGATGGGCAGATAAAAAGCATGATCATATTTCACCAGCAAGGGTTTATCGTTAGCAATCAGTTCTGCACCCAAGGAAATGATGAAAATAGCACTGAAAATAATGAAGCAGCTAAAGCCCAGCTTATGCTGCTTAAAACGTTGCCAGCGTACTTGCATCAAGGAAGACATTATTGTGATCCTCGACGTGAACTGAAATGAATTCTTGGATCAATCAGTTGATAGAGCAAATCGCTGAGTAAACGCAGTATCAGACCGAGCAAGGTGAAAATAAACAAAGTACCAAAAATCACCGGATAGTCACGCTGGATAATTGCCTCAAACCCTAAAACACCTAACCCATCCAGATTAAAAATAATCTCGATAAACAGGTTGCCCACGAAAAACACCCCGATCAGAACTTCGGGCAAACCTGCGATGAGCACTAAAATGGCATTCCGGAATACATGCCGATATAGCACTGCATATTCAGTTAAACCTTTTGCCCGTGCAGCCAGGACATATTGCTTGCTCAGCTCTTCAACAAAGGAAAATTTGACCAGATAGGTCAAACTGGCAAATCCGCCGAGCACCATGGCCAACAGCGGCAAGGCCATATGCCAGAAATAATCCTGAATTTTCGCAAAGAATGAGAGTTCAGCAAAATTTTCAGAGCGAATTCCCTGCAAGGGAAACCATTGCAGATAAGACCCGCCAGCAAAAAAGACGATGAGTAAAATGGCAAAAATAAAGGCTGGAATGGCATAGCCTACGGCTAACATTAGAGAGGTGGTCTGATCAAATAGACTGCCATGTTTTCGGGCTTTTCTGATTCCTAAAGGAATGGAAACCAGGTAAATCAGCAAGGTACTCCACAGACCTAAAGAAAGCGATATGGGCAATTTCTCCCAGATGAGCTCAGTCACAGGCTTGTCTTTGAAAAAACTCTGCCCCAGATCAAACTGCGCATAACGCGTTAGCATTTCCCAAAATCGAATATGCAGCGGCTGGTCAAAGCCGTACTGGATATTGATCTTCTCAAGCATCTCCGGTGTGAGGCCTTGCTTTCCCTGATACTGCAATCCGGTATGCGCCAAACTATTAACCTGTTGCGCCTGATAAATCGCCTGCTCCACCGGACCACCGGGTGCCAGCTGGATCACCATGAAATTGATCAGCAAAATGATCAGCAAGGTTGGAATCATCAGCAACAGACGTTTGAGAATATAAGTGCTCATGGCACTCCCTGATAGGCTTGGAGCTTAATGCTGTTTGAAATAATCAGCCACATGTCTGGCCTTTGCCGCATCGACCCACCAGTAATCAATCCCGGCGGAGAGTTTAGGTTTTCGTTGCGGCTGCTGATACATATTCCAGTAAGCATACCAGTATTCGCCCGTACCATAAGTCAGAATATGATAATAGCCTGCTCGCAGTAAACGGTCTAATGCTCGGGTACTATTCACCAGCTGTTCACGGTTTTGAGCTTGAGTCACCTGCTGAATGACTCCATCAATGGCCGGATTTCGAATACCGGCATAATTATAATTACCTGACTGCGTGGCGGCCTGACTGCCCCAGAACTGTTTCTGCTCCTGCCCCGGTGTCAGGGATTGCGGCATGGTATCAACCATCATATCAAACTGATAATTCCGCAGCCGTTCATAATATTGCGCGGTTTCTACCATACGAATGCTGGCCTGAATGCCCAAGCGTTTTAAATGACGTAGATATGGCATCAGATCACGCTGTTGCTCCGCCTGATGCAACAGGAACTCAATCTGTACCGGTTGACCCGCAGCATTGACCAACTTCCCCTGTTGATAACGATAGCCTGCCTTTAATAGCAATTGACGGGCTTTTAACAGATTGTTCCGGTTAAAACCGGAGGCATCTGACTGAGGATATTTCCAGTCCTGCAGTACAGCCTGACGTTGAACCGGATCAAGCTGCTTTAAATGGGGTTTTAAAATGTGCAGTTCTTGAATGCCTGGCCGTCCATGAGATGCAAGCTCGCTATTGGAAAAAAAGCTGTTCAGGCGCTGATATTCACCATAGAACATGGCTTTATTCAGCCATTCAAAGTCATAGGCAAAACTCAAGGCTTGGCGGAAACGGATATCGGCAAAAGGCTGACGGCGGGTATTGAATATCAGACTCTGGGTCGGAATCGGGTTGTGATGCTGAAAGCGGTAACGCTGCACCTGTCCTTGCCGAACGGCGGGAAACTGGTAGTCTTTCACCCAGCGGTTGACCTGTTTTTCCTCATGCAAGGTAAATTGGCCTGACTTGAAAGCTTCAAACTTGATTTCAGGACTACGATAATAACGATACTTGATCCGGTCAAAATTATAACGCCCGCGATTGACCATCAAGTCTTTGCCCCAGTATCGGGGATTGCGTTTGTAGCTAATACTACGTCCAGCATCTATGTGTTCAATGACATAAGGCCCTGAACCCAGCATCGGTTTCAGCGTCAATTCTTTAAAATTACGTTTTTGCCATTCCTGTTTAGAATAAATGGGCATCTGCGCGACAATCATCGCCATTTCCGGATTATGTCCGGATTTAAAATGCATTTTGACCTGTAAAGGTGACAGGACTTCCAGCCGGTTTAAATCAGCCAAATACATCTGCAGGCCAAAATTGGACTGGGTCTGAAACAGTTCAAAACTGTATTTGACATCTTGTGCAGTTACCGGCTGGCCATTACTAAACCGTGCTTTCGGATTTAAATGAAAAATAATAAAGGCGGTTTTCTTGGGGTCAAAACTGACTTTTTCCGCCAGCAAGGGATAGTACACACCGGGCTCATCCAGTGACTTGGACAGCAAACTGTCAAAAATATAGTTGCCCCCTTCAGTGACATTGCCCTTGCCATTCATGCTGTTTAAATTATCGAAACTGCCATCAGCTGCTAGAATCAGCGTACCGCCTTTCGTTGCTTGCGGATTGGCATAAGGCAGGGATTTGGCCTGGGCATATTTCGGCTGGCTATGTAGTGCAATATATGGGGTGGTGATCAGGGCTGCCCAACTGCTACTTACGAGCAGCGGGGCTAGCCAGATCAACCTGAAAGTTTTAAATAAATGCGCGAATCTCATGATCCATTCATTAATTCGGCACTTTAATCACATCACCAATACGCAATTGTGTATTTGGTTTGAGATCATTCATTTCCGCCAGTTCATTGCTGTTCAGACCATAACGTGAAGCCAGACCGATTAAGGTATCACCGCGTTTGACTTTATAATCCGTCACCAGTTTTGGAATCTGAATGGTTTGACTGACACGCAATCCTGCGCGTGGACTCAGATTATTTAACTGAGCCAGGTCGGTCACGCTTATGCCTAAACGGCTGGCAATTACATTCAGGGATTCACCGGATTTTACCGTATAGGATTCAGTTGCCTTAGAAGCTACAGGCTTAGCTGCCACTTTCACGCCTTCAACTTTTTTATCTGCCGGAAAGTCACCCTCAATTTTTAAACGCTGACCAATACGCACTGTGCTATTGGTATTCAGGCCGTTCAAATCTGCCAGATATTGCAGTTGTAAATGATACTGACGTGCAATAGAGCTTAAGGTTTCCCCTGACTTCACCACATGCGAATCCGATTTTGTATTCTTGACCGCAGTTTCCGCGACCACTTCACTTACCGGTTCTGTCACGTCACCACTCAGTTTCAGACGCTGCCCCACTCGCAAACCTGCATTACGTGACATGCCATTCAGGCTCGCCACCTGGTCCATTGACAAATTATATCTTGCGGCAATACCGGTCAGCGTATCACCCGATTGAACCGTATAGGTTTCAGGGATTTGACTGCCGGCTGGAATCTTGATGGTCTGACCTATACGTAAACCACTATTGGCAGACAACCCATTCAGTGCAGCCAGTTCAGAGACACTCAGCTTGCTTTGACTGGCAATGCTATACAGTGTTTCACCGCGTTTGACCTGATAGTTTTCAGTTGCAGTCTGATCGACTTTAACATTTTCAAACTTCTGTTCAGTTTTCTGGTTAGATGTTGTTAGCCCTTCAACTTCCTGAAGTGGTACATTGATTTTCTGTCCCACCATCAGACTGCTACCGGCAGTCAGACCCGACGTTAATGATGCCAGTTCGGTATTTGAAAGCCCGTAACGATCGGCAATCAGTTTCAGATATTCACCGCGTTTCACCGTATAAGATTTGGTCTGAACCTTGGCAGTTTCAGCTTTTTTAATCTCTTCAGCTTTAGATTTAGAGGCAACCGTTTCTTTCAGTGACAGCTTTTGCCCAACAAACAGACCGCTATTGGTACTCAGTCCATTAAAATCAGCCAGTTGTTTCACGCTAAAACCAAACTGATTCGCTACGCTAGTCAGAGAGTCATTGGCCTGAACCACATAAGTTTCCGGCTTTTCTTTGGCTTTGCTGGCTTCCTGTACCGGTTTGGCATCATACAGATAAATGGTGGTACCCACATACAGCGGAGAATTTGGATCAATCTGGTTCCATTTCGCCACATCACGCCAGTTCACGCCATTTTTAGCCGCAATCAGGGCCAGATTATCACCAGCGATAACTTTATAGGTACTACGTTTGCCTTTTGGAGCGACTACCACCACTTCAGAATCCGTCTTGACGTAATTTTTACCCTGATTTAGCTTGGCTTCAACCGAATTCGCAGTGGTATTGTCAGCAACTTCTTTTGGATAAGAGAAGCCTTTGGTGAGTTCTTTACCTTGCTGCTCAGCCACAGACAGGCTGGTTTGAATGGCAGTCAGCTTGATTTTACCGTCATAAGGATCAACAATTTCTGTGCCTGCCGGTGCCAATGCTTTCAGCTCTTCAACCACTTGGGCCTGTTCTGCCGGTGTTGCGACAGGCTGCAGAATTTCATCTACAGTTTTCTGAATATCCTGTGCAGTGGCCACCTGCTGAACTTGCTGACGCTCAGCTGCCGAAATCGGTGGTTCGACCTGAATCTGTTTCGCTGGCGCTGCAGGTGTTACAGCTACCGGAATGCGCGGCGCACTTGGAATTGGCAAATCACTTTGTGCCGCAAAACTGGCCAAGGCAGATGAGCCTAGAGGCGTCGAAATCTTTTTCGTAGTCTTCGTTACAGTATTTGCCGTTGTCGCGGTACTTACCGCTGCTGTGACAACAGGTGGCGTACTTGTAGCTTTAGCCGGAGTCGTTGTTTTAGCAACGGTCGTTGCAGGCTGATTACTAACAACCGCTGGCGGCGTCTGTTTAGAAGGCGTAATCGTTTTCGTATTTAATTCTGGCGGTGCTGCTTTGGTTGGCACCCCTGTCGTCGTATTTCGCGGCAGGCTGTTCGTGTTACTCGCCCATAAACCACCTGAACCGGATAATTTTTTCAGCTTTTCATCGACTGAAGGACTTAAATCAGCTGGAATCAGAATACGGCGCGGACTTGCAGGGTCAATATGATCACCACGATGACCCGGGTTTAATTGATACAGTTCTGCACGGCTTAGACCAGTGATGGCTGCAATTTCATTTAAACTGGCAACGCCCACTGGCACTTCACGGAAATGCGGACGGTTGGCAATCGGTGGCAAACTCACCCCATAACTGCCCGGATTTTTAATAATTTGTGCAACCGCCAGGAAACGTGGCACGTAACTCATGGTTTCTTGTGGCAGTTTCAATGACCAATAATCGGTAGGCAGACCTGCGGCTTTATTACGGTTAATTGCCTGCTGGATACGTCCTGGGCCTGCATTATAAGAAGCAAGCGCCAATTCCCAGGAACCAAACTGGTTATACAGACTGCCTAAAAATTCATAGGCTGCACGGGTCGATTCCACTACATCACGGCGACCATCGTATAATGAGGTCTGCTTTAAACCATAAATACGGCCGGTACTTGGAATAAATTGCCATAAACCTGCCGCCGCCGCACTACTGGTCGCAGCCGGATCATAAGAACTTTCGATAATCGGTAACAGCGCCAACTCGGTCGGCATACCACGGCGTTCTGCTTCTTTTACCGTGTAATATAAATAACGTGATGCACGCGCACTTAAGCGATCCAGATAAGGCTGACGTGAAATAAACCAGCCACGCTGCGCATCAATCCGCGGATTCCAGACACTTAGGTCCATCTTGAAACCCACGGTCATGCGTTTCCAGACATCACCATGTTTCAGAATCTGTAAACGGTCACCTTCGACTGCACGCATATCCGTTGCAGAGAGTAAATCTTCCAGTCCATCCAGACTGCTGGCATCCAGATATTGTGATCCAACTTGCTTGCTTGATGCTGTTTGGGTCGCACTTTGTGTAGATGAACAGCCCGTCAGTCCTAGAGAAGCAAGCGCAGTTCCCAGTACAGAATATTTTAAAAATGTAGGTAATGTCGGCTGCCACAAAATTGCGGTTGGTTTATACATAAAGAAATCCAAACAACTCGTATATAAATTTATTTTTTAGATATGCCATTGTAGTGAAGCATGTCGAAGACTCAAGCCAATAATTTACCGCGATTTCACGTTAAATGTTACAAGAAATTAAAAAATCCCGGACATATAGATTGATCGACTGCATTTGCGCTATACAATAAGCCTTCCAGCTTGTTCTATTTTGATCGGATTTCATCTATGTCACACACTATCACACTTTATGTTGATGGCGCCTGTCGCGGCAACCCGGGTTTAGGCGGTTGGGGTGCGTACATTGTTAATGGCCAACAAGAACACAAAATTTATGGCGGTGAAGATCATACTACCAATAACCGCATGGAGCTGACGGCTGCGATTGAAGGGATTCTGTTTTGTGACAAGCAAGACAAACTGGTGATCTATACCGATTCCAAGTATGTCAAACAAGGCATTACCGAATGGATTCATGGCTGGAAAAAGAAAAACTGGAAAGATGTCAAAAATCCGGATCTTTGGCAAAAACTCGATGAAGTCTGTCAGGGACGTGAGATCGAATGGCACTGGGTCAAAGGTCATGCTGGACATCCGGGCAATGAAATGGCCGATCAGCTGGCCAATCTGGGTGCTGATGAAACCCTGAAAAAATCCAAGCAAAGCCCTTCAATCTCTGAAGATAAAAAAAAATCTGAACCCGACTGGTTGCTAGATGATCCTTTCGGCCTGGATCTGGCCGAGAGCGAAGAAGAAGAGCTGGAAGAACTGCCCGAAACCATCATTGAAGTGATGGTTGAAGAAATTGTACAGACTGAAGTTTTAGCAACGGACAGCAATGAAGATGCTTCATCTTCAGAATCATCTGCCTCGACTGAGCTACATCCGCAAATTGTCATTACACCAGCAAAGCTACAGCTGCATGGCCCACGACAACTGATTCTGGATACCGAAACCACCGGTTTTTATTATCAGGATGGTGACCGGATTATTGAAGTTGGCGCGCTAGAAATGATTAACCGCAAACTGACCGGCAGTTCGATTCATATCTATATCAATCCGAAAACACCGGTCGGTGATTCTGTCAATGTCCACGGGATCACCGACGAATTCCTGCAAGACAAACCGCTGTTTGAAGAAATTTCTCAAGTGCTGTTTGACTATTTACACGGCGCGGAAATTATTGCGCATAACGCGACCTTCGATATGAACTTTCTGGATATGGAATTCAAACGCGCAGGTTTTAAAACGCTCTCCGAAGTCTGTGACGTCACCGATACCCTGGCACTGGCCAAGTCCAAGCATCCCGGTCAGAAAAACTCGCTAGATGCCTTAGTGCGCCGTTACGAGATTCCACAACGTGACCGTACTTTCCACGGTGCCTTGCTCGATGCGGAAATCCTGTCCGATGTTTATCTGGCGATGACCGGTGGACAGGTGTCTTTTGATATCGATGCCCTGTCCCAGTCTGAAGACCAGAACAGCCGTTCAGGGATGGCCAGAGTTGAAATTGAATTACCGGTGATTCTCCCGTCAGAACAGGAATTACAGGAACATGAGAATTGGGTCAAACAATTCGAAGAAAAACATGGAACTGCTTGCCTTTTCGCGAAATAAAATCTACATTTCCGAGGATACTTTAGGTTTAAAACTATCGTTCTTCAGTTATAGTAAATACAAAGAGGCCCCGTAGTTTAAAGCGGGGCTCATATATAGATAATACTCCAGGAAAGGTGCAGATCATGTCTTACCAAACCTCTATACATTTTGATCCAACAGCTTTACTGATAATAAAAAATGAGGTTGATAACTCGATCAAGTTAGTCGAATCAGCAGTAAGCACCTTGGTAGAAGACCAGACTTTACCTTTTGGTATTGATGATGCATTAAATCAGTTCGAACAATGCGCCCAAGTTCTGGCACTCATCGACATGTCCAGTCTGGCAAAAGTCGCTCAATATTCAGCAGAACTGATGCGCAAGATTATGGGGAATCCGGCGCAGGTCAATACTCAAGAAGTGATCGCCTTGAGTGAAGGCACCACTATGCTGAAACGCTATATCGAATTCATCTGTCTGCGTGAAGTAAAAATTCCACAGTTTTTGCTGGATACCCTGAACCGCTTGGAACTGGCTTTGGGTAAACCACTGACGACTGAAGGCCAGCATGTAGAATCGCTATTAGATTGCGTCACTCCTGATTTTGCGCTGCCACAGGCACCAAGTCTGGAAAAATCCCAATATGTACACCGTCTGTATAAGCTGTCACTCAACAAGCTGATCAATCAGGAAGAAAGTGAACTGGATTTGCAAGCCATCAAACTGGTGGGGGCTTATCTGGCCGGACTTGCAGAACAACATGACAGCAAGCAGTACTGGAATCTGGTCTATATCGCGTTGAACAATATTGATCACTTGCTGATTAATGAACCACGTCTACGCACACTGGTGAGCATTGAACGCAACATGGCACAATATTTTAGCTCAGCAGACAGCTTCAAGGCTTCGTTGTCAGATTTAGCTAATATTCTTAGCCTGTGTATCAGTCAGGAAGATGAAACTGCGCAATCTATCCGTAGCCAGCTCAATGTTGGCGATGACCTACTGACCGATATGCAATTACAGGTCTTCAGTCGCCACCTGTATGGTCCTGACTTTGAAACCATGCATACCATCAGCGAGTTGGTGACCACGGAAATGGCACAGATTCGTAATGACATCGAGTTCAACTATCAGAACATGACGCCTGAAAAGACTCAGGAACTGCAGGCACAACTGAATAATCTGGCGAATATCTTCAAGGTATTGAACCTGAATGAAGCCTATCATGACCTGACCCGTCAGGCCGCTTCACTGAGCCAGCCGGAGATGATGCAGGATGCCAGCTTTGCCCAGCAGTTGATGAATGTGATTCTGTCTGCCATGAACTCGATTGGAGTGCTGGAACGTCATCATACTTCGAGCCGCTTGCAGCTGCGCGTCAACAACATGAATATTTCTCTGGACCGTCTAGATGAAGCACACGCTGCTTTACTCACTGAAACCAAGGCTCTAATTGAGCTTTCCAGCCAGATTCTCAGCAATTACCTGCAAGATCATGACTTGACTACCCTTGAACCTGTTCCGGTACAGTTTTGTGAGATTGGCGGCGCGATGCTGTTCCTGAATGCAGAACATGTTCGTACTGCGTTCACCACCACTGCGGAATTCATCAAGAACCGTATTGATCTGTCGATTGCATTGAGTCCGGAAGAAATTCATCGTGCTTTAGACACTCTGGCCAGTGCCGATATGATGATTGATAACTTAAAGAACAAACAGCCTGTATTACAGGCGATGTTTCAGGTAGCATTAGACAGTAGTGAGAAACTCAAAATAGTTGCCTAATGTCCAAATTATCACTTGCTTATATTTTTCAACAACAGCAACTGCTGGTCGATCAACACTTTCAACTTCCACGGGTTGAAGCCTTGGCAAGTGATTTGCTACTCCACACGGGTGATCAGGTGATTGCCCGTGACCTCCTTTCCGATGAGTCAATTCCTGCAGGCTTGCAACTGGTTCCTATCCGTCAGCTGTTACAGTTCTGGAATACCCAGCAATTCGAACAGGCCAGTCGTGCGGTACAACTTTTAGAATGGCGCCGTAACCATAAATTCTGTAGTCATTGCGGTACAGCGACTGAAGCGCATGCTGTTGAATATGCCATGGTCTGCCCATCCTGCAACTACCGTCAATATCCACGGGTACAGCCTTGCGTTATTACTGTTATTACCAAAGGCAAAGACGAGATTTTGCTAGCCAAAAACGCGCGCAATACCAAAAGCCACATGTATGGCCTGATTGCCGGTTTTGTTGAAGTGGGTGAAACTCTGGAAGATGCAGTACGTCGTGAAACGCTGGAAGAAGTCGGTCTGCAGCTCAAGAATATCCAGTATCTGGCCAGCCAGCCTTGGCCGTTTCCAAGTAACCTGATGATTGCCTTCAAGGCAGAATATGCTGGTGGTGAGCTACAGTTGCAGGAAGAAGAAATTAGCGATGCACAATTCTTTAAATTCGATCAGCTGCCTGAAATTCCGTTTAAAGGCAGTATTGCTCATGCCATGATCATGCATGTGACCCAAGGCACGGCAGTCGCAGACGACACCAAGACCTGGCTATAAATCTGTATTTGAAAGATTTAGCTCAACGGCTCAAAAAAAGAATCCAGTGGATGATCTCTCCTGGATTCTTTTTTATCTATTGCTTGGTTAAACCAAATATCAGTCTTAAGATTTAAATGCATCCTCGAGCGCCCAAAGCACCTGTGCCTTGGTCTGGAAAAAACGGCTAAACAAACTGGAGAGTGAACCCACAATCGTAATATGACCAAGTTTCGGAATTTGAATCAAATGGCTATGATTGCCCTTCTCTTTCAGTACGCGGTCCAAATCCTGGCTATTGAAATGCCCAACAATCTTGTCTTTTTCGGCAATAAACAGATAATGCCGCGTTGAGCTATTTCTAACAAAATAATAAGGCATGACCTGCTGATAAGGCACCGCCTGATCAAATGCATCGGCACAGATCGGATCATTTTTGTAATCAAAATGATAAGGCCCCGCCAGACCAATAATCGCCCGGATTTGACTATGATCAATACTGGCAGATTGCGGATGATACAAGGCAGACATGACATTGAATGCCCCGGCAGAATGTCCCATCAGGACCAGATTTTCTGCACAGATCTGCAACTGTCCAGCTGACTGCTGCAAATGATTGAGCAATAAATATAGATCATGAATATAGGTCGGAAAAATATGTTGTGGCGCCAGATGATAATTCATCACCACCACATCATAGCCGTCTTTAGCAAAAGCCTCACCGATAAACTGGTAATCCTTTTTATCGCCATGCAACCAGGCACCGCCATGTACAAACACAATCAGGGGACGATGAGGCAAAGGCTGCTGACTTCGAAACAGGTCAAAGCGTTGCCGGGATTTCAGACCATAGGCCAATTGTGTTTCGACCGTGTAGCCCTGTTTCGGGGTTAAACGATTTAAAGCATAACTGCCAAAATCGTATAACCGGAAATCTTGATAGTGCTGTTGAAACTGCAAAATATGCTGTGAGAGTTGGGTTTTAAACTGGCCGACCTTATGGTTCATAGGTCGGTTCAACCGTATCAGGATCAATGGCAACCGGCGTCTGTTCAATACCCGGCTGCGCATATGCCGGTGCGGCAAAGTTTTGGTTAGCCAGGCTTGAATATTGCTCAACATTATCAATCAAGGTCACAATTTTAGTGACATTACCCACCTGTTGTAACACCTGATTCAGGTCAGCAATCTCGGCACCATTTAAACGACCCATCACATACAGTACGCCATCTTCAGTATGCACATGCACTTTACTATCCGCTACCACAGTCGCTTTCATGATCAAGCCACGGGTATTTGCAGTCACCGCAGTATCCTGCATGATGGTGCTATAGCTGATCTGATTGCCGACAGTAATAAAATTATGTACCGCTTTGACATCACTCATGGATTTGACATTATCTTCAGCCAGTTGCTTTAAATGGGCATCCGGCACCTGACCGGTCAACAAGACATTGCCATGGAAACTTTCAATATTGACCCGGGCCTGCTTAAAGCGCGAATCCAATTTATAAAGATTAATTTTTGCAGTACGGACAATTGAGGAATCAATAAATACCTGCCCCAAGGTACGCGCCCCACTTTCAGTTCCGACAGGAGCCGTACCTGTGCCGCTGGAAATAAAACTTGCACAACCTGATAAACTTGCGACACACAGCATTGTTATTGCAATACGCTTAACCACTCAGCAAGACTCCTTCATTTTATTACGTCTTTTTCAATCTAATAATCTGTTTTCAAGCTCAGATCATGTCAATTCTGCTTGAACTTTACAATGATCTTGAAGCAAATATAAGCATCTTTAGACCTTATTTTGTTCAAAGGTTAATAAACTCTTGATCAAAAGTAAAAGCATTTTCAATCCATTCCAGATCATAAGGGTATTGCGAAAAGTCATGCTGTATGGTTTTTGCAAATTGCTGTTTAAAATCAAAACAAATCACGTCAAAACGATAGTAATAGTGTGCAAATTGTGGATTTTTCTGAATAAAGCACATTGCCGTCTTGAGCATCTTTACCTGTTTTGCTCTGGAAATCGACTCGATCGCTTGCGCATATCGGGTTTGCGCACGTGCTTTGACTTCCACAAAGACCAGTTCCTGATCACGCACCAGAATCAGATCCAGCTCGCCATAGCGACTGTGATAATTGGCTGCCAGGAACTGAAATCCATGGTTTTGCATCAATTGGGCCGCTTGCTGCTCCGCCCATGCACCTAATTGCTGTCGTAGCATTCCTCTTTCGCTCATAGTAGCTTGACGCCTGTGCCACTATACTGAAAACATTGTGGACTACGCTGAATACTGTGGTCCGTGATTTCAATCCGGCCAGTTCTACCCTGAAATTCAATATGCTGCAAATGCGGTTGTGACAGGTACTGCTGGGTAATCTGCCAGGCATCTCCCCCGAAGGCAATCAGCCGCTGATAGGACATATCCACCGGTTCTTTAGCATAGGCCTGTACAACATCTGGCCAGTCAGCCAGATAAAGTACCGGAACATCACAGAACTTGATCCCTTTCGGGGGTCTATGCTGCTCGCTGATCGCATTGGCCACGGTATACATCCGTTTATGGCTTAATTCAGGTATGGCAGCCAGCCCTTCTGCATTGCCGAGGTATAACAGCCCTTGTTTTGGCATTAAAAAAATGGGCGCCTTGTTCACGATCTTGAATTTCAGATCACTTTGACTGAACAATGACATCAGCAACAGTTCATGCTCGGCTTCACTGCCCGGCTGGCGTAAAATCAGCAGCTGTTGAATTCCATCTTTGTGCAATAAGGTTTTTAAGGCAGCGGCATCTTCTTTTTTGGACAGGCTGAATTGCCAGACTTGGGGTGATGACCCTGCTACATCATTCAGGCTGAGGGTACGTACTTTAGGTTTGCTCCTAAGTAGTTGTTCTACATCGCTACGCGCCAATGGACCCACCACCATTTTGGTTTTTTTATTGACATGCTGCTTCAGTAGCTGGGAGATATTTTTCTGATTGGAATTGACCCATTTCAATGGGACTTTCTGCCCGGAAGTAGCATAGGCGCTGAGAAATCCCTGTTTGATACTCGATGCAGCTCGCGCCAAAGGTCCGGATTCGGGTAGAATGATCAACACTTCTGCTTGTACGCTGCTGATGTAGCTGATTAAACACAAGCCCAATATTTTATTTTTAATCTTCCATTTTTTATTATTCAATTTATTCCACATGGAGAAACCTATGAGTGCTCAGTTATTTGTTGTTGCGACTCCAATCGGGCACTTAGATGATATTAGTTATCGTGCACTTCAGGTGTTAAAGTCGGTGAGTCTTATTGCTGCCGAGGATACACGAACTTCAGCACAATTGCTTAAACACTTTAATATTCAAACACCTCTGACCGCTTGCCATGAGCATAATGAAAGCAACAAGATTGATCAGCTGATCCAGCGCCTGCTGAATGGCGAAGATATGGCCCTGATCAGTGATGCTGGCACTCCCCTGATTAGCGACCCTGGCTTTAAATTTGTCCGTGCTGCACAAGCGCATAATATTCGCGTGATTCCTGTACCTGGTGCTTGTGCGGCTATTGCTGCCTTAAGTGCTGTTGGCTTGCCGAGTGACCGCTTCAGCTTTGAAGGTTTTCTGCCATCCAGACAAAGTCAGCGCCTGCTGAATCTGGAAAAACTGAAAGATGAAACCCAGACTTTAATTTTCTATGAAGCACCGCACCGGATTCTGGAGTCCGTTAAAGATATGGCCAGCGTATTCGGTGCAGATCGCCCGGTCGGTTTTGCGCGTGAAATTACCAAGACTTTTGAAACTATCAAGAAAATGACCTTGGGTGAGCTGGTCGAATTCATTGTCAATGATCACAATCAGGAAAAAGGCGAAATTGTTTTGGTGATTGGCGGTGCCACCGAAGAAAAAGATCTGGATCAGGAAAAGCTGGATAAATTATTGAATCGCCTATTACAGGACCTTTCGGTCAAAGCTGCTTCACAACTGGCTGCAGATTTAACAGGTATCAAAAAGAAAATCGCTTATCAACGTGCTTTAGAACTGACTTCAGCAAACGACTAATTGCTCTAGATATTTCTATCTCATTTTGGTTTACAAAAAAAACACCACAATTGATGTGGTGTTTTTTATAAGAGGCAAGTTAATCAATAACTTATTCTTTGGCTACTGATTCATCTGCCGGGACTTCAACAATACGACCACCATTGGCAAGGAAAGCCGCAATTTCGTCTTCAAGTGCCTGACGTTTCTTTAACTTTGCAGTGACGGTTAAGGTTTCAGCTTCTGCAAGATCGGTATCATTCACGACCTCTGTGCTATCTGCTGCGCCTTTTTCAGCTGCTTTTGCTTCATCATCGTCAACGATTGAATCTTCAACGTCATCATCATAATCATTCATGTCTGTCATTTGCATCTCCCCAAAAATGGCGCTTGCTTGGTATTCCAAGCCAGGTGTCGAATTAAGTGAAATTTAGCAATCTCTTTGGGCTTCGCCTAGTACCAAACATCAAAAAATCGTATCTTTTTTAAACAAAATCGTTACTCTTTATTGGTGTTTGTTTAAAAAATTTACATTTCTGTCCTAAGCTGCGTAGCGTGTGTCTTTAAGTAAACTCAGACCATTGGCCTGCGCCATAAATGCATCTTTCAACATGGGCTGATTTTCTACCTGTTTCAGGCCGAAATTACGTGCCCAAACCATCGGGAAGAATAAAGTGGTTTCCATCCAGCCAATCGCAGACATGCTGTGCATCATGGCATCGTTCTGGCCTTTACGGCGATGCTCATAGCGTTTTAAGGTCTGCTCATGTGCCCATACGCCACGCGCTTGGTCATGTAACAATACATCACAAAGTACCGCAGCATCTAAACAGCCAATATTCACGCCTTGACCTGCCAGCGGATGAATCACATGTGCGGCATCTCCAATCAGGGCTAAACCCTCTTGAACATATTGTTGGGCAGCGCGGGCTTTTAAGGGGAAAGTGGCACGTGCTGTCACCTGCAATACCTCACCCAGCATATGCTGGCTTTCACGGGTCAAGAGTTGAGTAAACTCAGCATCTGACAACGCTGCATATTCTTCAGCATAATCATCCGGCAAGGTCCAGACAATTGATTGCCAGTGTCCCAGCTCTTCCGGATTAAGGCTGGCCATAGGTAAAAAAGCCAATGGACCGGTTTCAAGAAAAATCTGACGTGCCATATGCTGATGAGGCTGTTCAGTTTTAATGGCACAACTGATGCCCGCCTGTTTATAGTTCAGTACATCAATATCGATAAACGCTTGCTCACGGACAAAGGAGTTTGCACCATCTGCGCCAATCACCAGTTTAGTTTGGAGTTGTGTACCATCAGCCAGATGAATGATCCACACACCGACGCCACGTTCGATGCGGCTAACTTTGACCTGTGTTCTATAATCTTGAACATCTTCAAGCATCTTTTGCTGAATAGCTAGATTCAAAATGCTTGGCTCCACCATCGAGCCTAAAGCCTGCTCTACCGATGGTGTTTTTTCTGAAGGCTGGCCAAAATTAATTTCACCATAGCCATTTTTATTCCACACCTGCATACCAGTATAAGGCTGCTGGCGTACTAAATTTTCCCAGACACCCACCGTTTTTAACAGGTGAATGGTTGCCTGACTTAAAGCCAAAACACGCGGATTGGCTACACGCAAAGTTTTATCTGCATCCAGAATTGGCGCTGCATCCAGAACTGTAGGCTGCACACCACCTTGAGCTAACAGAAGCGCTGTAAGTCCACCAACCAACCCACCGCCAATAATGACAACGTCTAATATTTCGTTAGTTTGATTTAAGCTCATGCTTTTAACCCCATGGCATAATTTGCAACGAGTGGCTTGATGCCTGGAATCGTATCAAAAGCGATTAAACCCGTATTACGCATCAGCTTTAAAAATGGATTCTGGTTACTAAAGCCACGCACCACTGAATCACAGAATTTGATCACTCGCTGCTGGTCACTGAGACGGGATTTCTCATAGTCTAGCAATATTGCAGCATCGCCCAAGTCTGCGCCTTGTGCCTGCTGCTCTTTCAGGTAACGCACTAATACATGCGCATCACGCATACACAGGTTAAAACCCTGACCAGCGACCGGATGAATCGTATGCGCAGCATTGCCCATCAACACGACACGGCCAACAGCCTGTTTTTCGGCTAACACTTGAGACAATGGAAAACTGAACCGCTTACCGGTTTTCTGGAACTTTCCGGCACGATCGCCATACGTTTCCTGCAAGGCATCCAGAAAATGCTGGTCATTTTCATCTCCCATCCATTCTCCTTCAGTACCTTTTTTCACAGGCCAGACCACTGAACGGCGATACTCACCCGGTAAGGGCAAAAGTGCCAAAGGTCCTAAATGACTGAAACGCTCAAAACCAACATGACCATGTGGCTTCGACGTTTGCACTGTGGTTACAATCGCAACCTGATCATAATCATGTTCTGACGCACCAATACCCAAAGCCTTACGACAGAAAGAATCGCGTCCATCGGCGGCAATAACCAGTTTTGACTGTAATTTCAGTTCAGATTCGCCACGCTGCGCTTGGATATAAGCAAAGTCTGTATCTTGGGTAAGGGATGTCACCTGCACACCATCAATCAGTTCAATCAATGGCTCTTTTTTGACTTGGGTGAGCAGTACACGACCAAGCCAGGCATTTTCAATGACCTGACCAAAGCTTTCAACTTTTTCCTGCTCGGCTTTCAGTCGGGCCTTACCAAAACTGCCCTGTTCGGTAATATTCACTTCCAGAATTGGGGTAGCATGTTCTTGCAAGGCATTCCAAAGTCCAAGCTCCTGATAGATTTGTACGCTACGACGTGACAAGGCACTGTTACGTGCATCAAAACTGGAATGATATGGCGCAAGATTTTCATCATCATAATTTGGGTATTTAATGGCTTCCAACAGTTTGACTGCAATATTGATTTTCGCCAACATCAATGCGAGGCTTAAGCCGACCATACCACCACCGACAATGATGACTTCTTGTTGCATGCTTACTTCCTTATCTGTTTATTCGCATCTATGGCGAATTACATAAAACGTATACTGGTTTTATCTTACATCAAGGCTTTAAATTTTTATAATGATTCGTTTTATTTAGTTTTCTCCATGATGATCCAGCCTATATTGAAAAACCAAGACATCGCGCTTTTCAGTCCCCAACTTCGGCAATACAGTATAGGCATTGATCCGTTCAACGATTTCAAACCCTGTCTTTAAAAGCACTTGGTGGCCTGTATATGTTCTGCATCACAGAAAGTATCTAGTGATTTAAATGTAAGATATTGTCTAAAATACTGAATCACCGCTTTCATCGCCTCAAGCATATAGCCCTGCCCCTGAAATCGAGGACCAAGTCCGAAATGAATTTCAAGGCTGTTATTTTGCTGTTGAATAATCGTTAGTAACCCGATTGCCAGATGACTTTTTCGCTCAGCAATTACCCACGAAAATCCTTCACTCGGTTGCTGTCAATAGCTTAACGCCCATTTCTGCAACATCTGCTGAGTTTGACCGACTGTTGTATGCACCTGCCGTTGTAAATATTTTGATGCTTCAACGTCGCCACAATACTCTTGGAATAATAAAAATTCATCTCCAACTTTATATGCTCTTAACTCCAACCGAGTTGTCTTTAATTCAGCAACTAAAATATTTATACTCACTTTTATCAACTCAGCATTAAAAAACGGAATGTTATTATTTCATTTGGCACTTATACGATTTGATCGCAAACCCAGTCAAATTGGTATAACTCGATCTACTCGCTTCGCACAATTTTGAATACATACTGATGCTCGTAGATCCTGAATGATAAAATTGTGAATCAAGCCATTTATAAATGAGCTGATATTCACTTTCAGTAGTAGGAGTCCCATTTACAATCACTATTCTTTTCTTATTTTAAGATAATTGTATAAATATAACTCGATCTTTGAGCTAACAGATATTTTAAAAAAATTTATCCAACCATGTACAATCTAATCTTATTTGTATGATAGTGATCATCAATCTTTAGCTAGGCATTGTTGTAGATCTGAGGATGGTTCTATTAATAACGTATAAACACCCAATAAAAAACCCCGGAAATCTACCGAGGTTTCTTCATCTTCCACACTATTTCTATCCTCTCGACAAGCTAATCGAAGACATGAATCCTATCTTGCAAGCAACTCGCCCAGGAGAATTAGCTTAACGCACAATATTGGTATGATGATCTGTGTGGTGTACTGTTTTACCCAACTTTGTTCCTGTATAAATTAAATACAATGCCGACAAACCAACCAATACATAAATAATTCGAGATAAGGCGCTCATATCACCAAAGATCGCAGCGACCAAATTAAAATCGAATGCACCAATTAAGCCCCAATTGATGCCACCAATGATTGTTAAAGCATAAGCAATCCAGTCAATCGTATTTAATCTCATAAGTGTTCTCCTGCTCTTATTTAAGTTTATTTAAGGATCAGAGAAAGTATGAGAATCTCAGCGCATTTAATATGTAGCTTTGATGCTAAAAACGGATTTTCTGTGTTGACTTCCTGTCAATTTTTAAGCTGTAAATTTTACTTAAATTAGTTTTATTTGACTTGTTCGATATAAACGTAAGCTAAATCACTTTTTGATCGATACGATATAGCCAGGAATTCTTGTTTAAAATGGCCTAGAAATGTCATCAAAAAAAGCCGATCTCGCGACCGGCTTTCTGTATTTTTTCTCAAATTAAGCAGCGCGCGCTTTCGCCATCAATGCTTCAATCTCTTCCACCGTTTTGACAACTTTTGCAGTTAAAACCAGCGGACCATTTGCAGTGGCCACCACATCATCTTCAATCCGGATGCCAATTCCACGCCATTTGGCATCCACTGTTTCATCATCAGGCGCGATGTAGAGACCCGGCTCAACGGTCACGACCATGCCCTCTTCATACGAGCGCCATTCACCATCAACCTTATAAGCACCGACATCATGCACATCCATACCGAGCCAATGCCCCGTACCGTGCATGTAGAACTGACGAAAAGCTTCTTTTTCTATAATCTCGTCGATATTACCCTGCATCAAGCCAAGATCGAGCAAACCCTGCACCAAAATAAGCACTGCAACATTGTGAGGTTCTTTATACGAGTTACCAATTTGCACGGCATTGATCGCAGCGATTTGAGCATCCAGTACTACGTTATATAAGGCTTTCTGTTCCGGACTGAATTTACCATTTACCGGAAAGGTACGGGTAATGTCTGAAGCATAGAACTGATATTCAGCTGCAGCATCAATCAGGACTAAATCGCCATCTTTCAGTTCTTTGTCATTTTCTACATAATGCAGGATGCAGGCATTTTCACCACCACCGACAATACTGTTATAAGCCGGAACACCGCCATTTTTGCCAAAGACATAATTCAGCTCGGCTTCCAGCGCATATTCCATCATACCCGGACGTACTGCTAGCATCGCTTGCGTATGTGCATCAGCAGAAATATCGGAAGCAATCTGCATCAGTTCGATTTCATTTGCATCTTTATGCAGACGCATTTCATCAACAATACGATCCAGCTGAATTACTTGCGCTGGCACAGAAGTACCACGACGGCTTTCACCACTTGCAGTTGCAATCCATTTGGCGACACGCGCATCAAACTCTGCATGCTGTCCAATGCGATAAAACAACTGATCTTTATTTTGTAACTTTTCTAAGATTTCTTCATCCAGCAAATCAATCGCATAGGCTTCATCTGCATCATAATCCTGAATAGCCCCATCAATACCCGCGCGGTAGCCATTCCAGATTTCCATTTCACGGTTGCGTTCACGACAGAACAAACTGTAGCTATAGCCTTCTTCTTCAGTGTCAAAGGTTTCAATCACAGCCACAGCTTCAGGTTCCGCGAATCCGGTTAAATAGAAGAAACTACTGTCTGCACGGTATTTATAATCTGCATCACGGTTACGCATGGCTACCGGACTGGTCGCGATAATAACGATACTGCGTAAACCGATTTCCCCTGCGAGGATTGCGCGACGCTCCTCAAAAACTGCCTGTGTCAATTTCTTCATTACACCTTACTTCTTATCGATCAATACTTGTATTTAGAATATAGTCTTGAAATCAGACTATAGATTTCACTGTAAACAGCAAAATATATGCCTGATTTCAAGCAGGTGATGACTCACCTCAGCATTTCATCAGCTTAGACGTTTAGGCGAGAAAATCTCGACTACACTTTGCGCTTCTGTAGTAGCGACTTTAGGCTGATTTTTTTGACTCAATTGCTGTAAGAGTGGCGTTTCTTCAACTTCGACCTTTTTACGCCCTAAAGACAGACTGACAGGAATCAGACGCACAAATTCGTACAATTCCTGATAGCTTTCTTCACCTTCAGCATCATCGTCTGAGTCTTCAAATTCAACTGCGGCTACATCTTGTAAATGTTCAATCAGCTCAACTTCATCCTGACGGATATGTCCTGAAGCCAGTCCGAAACCTAAGACCACGCCTGCACACCAGTCCGCCAGAGCCTGTACGCGTTCTGAAAGCACATGCTCATCATCAGGCAGCAAAGGTAAATAATCCAGCTCATCTTCAGACAATGCATGGAACACATCTTCAGCTTCGCCCGCCAACAACTCTAATGCTTCGGCATCCAGTTCAGGTACATCCAGTGTTTCTAAAATCTGTAACCACTCTTCACTGCTTGGCGCCTGGGTGACACAAACAATGCCAGTCAGCAAACCATGTAGTTCGCTAGGGCTAGAAATTTCCTCAATTGAAGAAAAATTGCGGTGCCATTCGGTCCAACCTGAAATATCGTCTTGCATTCGTTTATCCAATCTTTATACTGCTTATATATTACCTTTGTTTGCAACACTGTGCGACCTCGATATGTTAGAAGAATTACAGCGTCTACAAGTGCAGATCGGCGTGTTAAAAACGCGACTTGCACGGCTTGAAAGTGAAAATTCCAGTTTGCGCGAAGAGCAAGACTCTTCAATGATGCAACATCAACAGCAAATTGAACAAAAAAACAGCGTGATTGCGCAAAAACAACAAGAAAATGAAAATCTGACAGAACAATTGACGGATTCTCGTGCCCAGTTTCAACTGCTCAATAATGATGCAACTGCACTGGCAGACCGTTATGGCCGTCTGGAAAAAAGCTGTACCGACCTGAAAAACCGTTTTCAGGAAATTCTGGCTGAACGAAATGAGCTGCGCGTAGTTAAGGAAAAGATGATCCTTGAACAGCGTCATGCCCAGCAGGAAATTCAGCGTCTGACTCAGGAATCTGAACGTTTAACCCAAAAAAATGAAAATGCCAAAGCCAAGGTTGAAGCGATTATTCAACGTCTAGCGATTCTTGGTACTGCGCAGGATCATCACGCACAGGAAATTCAACAACTGGCCCATCCGACTGAAGCGACTGAGGAAGCCTCATCATGAGTGAACAAATTGCAATTGATCTCAGAGTATTGGGGCATAGTTTCCGTCTGGCTTCTACCCCTGACAAGCAGGAAGAATTAGAGCGCGCGGCACAGTTATTAAATGACAAATATGATGAATTTCGCCGTAAAGCGCCACGTATGGAACCCAGCAAGCTGATTATTATGGTGGCACTTGAGCTGATGCAGGAGGTCTTGAATATGAACAGATCACTGCAACAATATGCGCATTGCGAGCGTTTGTTACAAACTATTTTAGAAGAAGTTGAAGAACTGACTGAATAATCTCGAATTCTGTTTAAACTTCGGACATTCGACCGAACTGTTTACAGTTCATGAACAGCATAGAGTTGCCACACCGGGATTATTGTTTATAATTAACTTAACTCTGAGGTGTTCGCCAGCGGGTCTATTCCCCTGCCGATACTAACACTTATGGGTGTGTTCTGTATATTTAGAGTGTATGCCCATCTCCGTATGGGAAACCCAGCAAGTATACGTCGCATCCTCCTTGAACTCATCGGGTTCAGGGTAACGACACATGCAGCGGCATCTTCGGAGTACTTCAATTTCTTTTTCAAAATATAATTATAATTTTTCCCGAATTTCCTCTTATTTTAATTTTGTAGTATTTCTCTCGAACATTCCTCTAGATTCATATTATCGATGTATTCATCATCTGGAATGCGAAAAAAATCTTTCGCTATAAAAAATATAGAGCTTTAATTACTTCCGTCAAAATCAAACAATCTTTCAGTAACTTATTTTCCTATTTTTAGACAATTTTATCCCGATACAAAGTATGCATCGCCCAGATTGCAGCAGGAATCCAGCCTAAAATCGAAATTTGAAGCATTAAGCACACTGTCGCTTCGGCTGGTCGATGAATGGTCATAAATAATGACCAAGGGAAAATAAATGCAATAATTGATTTCATTCTTAAAATCCTGTTTTTTGCAACGTTCTAACTTTTATATCCAGTTTTTATTGGCACTTAAAACTGGCACTTAGATTTAGATATTTTTAATAGGATCAGCAGAATCTCTGTACATGCTGTAATCCCGCTTAAAAATATCCAGATAGCCTAATTCAGCCAGCTTAAATGAAGCTTAAAAATTATTTTAAATCCGCTAGCCTTTGCATATTTTCAATCAAAATATTGACGTTTGAATGAAACAGTCTTTGGTTCAACTTTGCTCTCCAACAGGTCTGGATCTGAATAAAACCCTGAATCCTTAGACCTTTATTTACTTACTGTAGCTGGTGTACTCAAGGGTGATACTCGCCAAATCACATCACCGACATCATCAGCAACCAAAATGGCTCCAGAGGAATCTACCGCCACACCGACCGGTCGCCCATATGCATCGCCCTGATCGCTTAAAAATCCAGTCAGAACATCTTGAGGCGGGCCCATCGGTTGTCCATTTTGAAAGGGAACAAAAATCACTTTATAGCCAATATGCGGTTTGCGGTTCCATGAACCATGCTGACCAATCAGCGCCCCATCACGATATTGAGGCATCAAATCTGCCCTATAGAAGGCCAAGCCCAATGATGCGGTATGATTACCTAATGCATAATCCGGTGGAATTGCTCGCGCAACTAAGGTAGGGTTTTGCTGTTTGACCCGCGTATCTACATGCTGACCATAATAACTATAAGGCCAGCCATAAAAAGCGCCCTCTTTGACAGAGGTCAAATAATCAGGAACCAGATCATTGCCGAGCTCATCACGTTCATTTACCACCGTCCAGAGTGCGCCGCTCTGGGGTTGCCAGTCCATGCCATTCGGATTACGTAGTCCGGTTGCAAAAGGTCGTGCTTGGGCACGATCCAAATCAAACTCTAGAATGAGTGCCCGGCCCTGCTCCTGCTCTAAGCCATTTTCAGCCACATTGCTGTTGGAACCCACTGTGATATAAAGTTTATTGCCTGCAGGATTGGCAATGACATTTTTGGTCCAGTGATGGTTTAAACGGCCTGCCGGTAAATCCAGTATCTTAGTGCCGGCTGCTATGATTTGAGTCATCCCGTTCTGATAAGGAAAGCGCATCAAGGCATCAGTATTGGCTACATACAATGTATTGCCAATCAGCACCATACCAAATGGAGAATTGAGATTTTGCAAGAATACGGTTTTTTGTTCAGCAACCCCATCTCCGTTACTGTCCCGAAGTAGTGTGATGCGGTTGGCACTAGGATGCGATGAGCCGGCGCGCTGCATCACCCATTTCATAATTTTGCCTTTGATCCCTTTGCTGTCATCGGGCTTGGGCGGTGCATCGGTTTCGGCCACCAGTACATCACCATTCGGCAATACATACAGCCAGCGCGGATGCTGCAACCCTTTGGCAAATGCCTGAACTTTTAAACCTGTCGCAGGTGTCGGCATTTTACCTTCAGGCCAACCTTTAGCAGGCGCAATATTGACCGTAGGCAGCAAGCTTGATTTTGGTTTGGGCAAATGTGGCTGGGAACCATAACTGTCATTGATAGGCGACTTGGAAGGCATGGTACATCCAGTCATGGTTAGGAGAAGTGCACAGCTGGCACCTGTAAGTAAAAGTTGAATAGGCTGATGAAGCATTTTTATCTCTTGTTATTATCATCCTCAACTTACTTTAAAAAACAATTTGAGATGCCACTAGCGGGTTCTTGTTTTTTCTGGTTATGAATTGTTTATCAATTTTGAGTCAGGTCTGATGTTTTTCTTGTTGTAAAAAGCAGTTTATATCTTTAAATGAAATAATGCCAAGCCATTCAGTCTGTGCTTAGCGTAATTTCTAAAGTTAGTTCTATATTTTGATCTAGTCTGTATTTCTTAAAGCTCATGCATCATGACTAACTTACGCAGGACTAGAGGACAACATTTCTAGCGTAATTTTTTTCACCTCATTACGACTGTGCCGGATATGGGCATCTAATATAGAGAGACAGAACGCTGCATCTTGTGCAAGCAGCGCTTTTAAAATCTGTTGATGTTCGGCATAGGTAGCTGTAACCCGATAATCCTTGGAAAAATCCAGACGGCGTATGATGCGAATTTTCTCGCTGATCTCACTGTGAATTTTCGCCATTTCCGCATTGCCGGCTGCAAATACCAAATGACAATGAAATGCTTCATCTTGTGCGGATAACTTTCTGAGATCATAGAGATACTGTTCTGGCTTGATACACCAGGTTTGAATCAAAATTTCCAGAGCGGCTTTCAACTGATCTTCAGGCATCTGACAAAGTTGTTCGACTGCATAACATTCCAGCAAAATTCGCAGATCATATAACTTCTCATAGGCTTTAAAATTCAGTGGCCGAACCTGCCAGCCACTTCTAAACTGCACCTCGACATAGCCTTCCTGCTGCAGACGATATAAGGCTTGCCGAATGGGTGTACGGCTTACGGCATAGCTTTCAGCAATTTCTGATTCGGTAAACCGTTCTCCCGGCATGAGTTTAAAGTCAAAAATGTCATTTTTAATTTTCTGGAAAACCAGCTCAGACAGATTGTCTGAGCTTTTTCCGGTCGCTTTAGTGGCTGGATTAGGGACAAGGGTCATAGGCTCAATCCATTACTCCATATAAACCAGCGGTTCACCGCTATGCACGGTCTGACCTGAACGGCAGATAATCGCTTTAACGATACCATCATCATCAGCATAGACCGGCAGCTCCATTTTCATGGCTTCAATGATGGCCACCGTGTCGCCTTTTTTCACAATCTGCCCGGCTTCTACAAAAATCTTCCAGATATTGCCAGTCATAGAGGCATTGAGAGGGACATACTGGCTGTAATCGGTATCATCCTGCACCACTTCTATTTCCGCCGGTGCATCAAACTCGTCTTTCCAGCGTTCTACTTCGGCGCTAAAAGTAGCGTGCTGCTGTGCTTTAAAAGCAGCAATACTGTCCTGTTCTGCAGCAAGGAAATCCTGATACGCTGCAAAGTCAAACTCGCATTCCTCAATTTTGATTTCTGCCAGACCATGGGCGAAATCAGCACGGAACTGATCCAGTTCGGCCTCAGTGACCTCATAATATTTAATCTGGTCAAAAAAGCGTAAGAACCATTGCTGATCGCCAAACTGCTTGTTCTTTTTAAACTTGTTCCAGATCGGCACGGTACGGCCAATCAACTGATAGCCACCCGGTGAGTCCATGCCATAAATACACATATACATGCCACCAATCCCGACTGTGCCTTCGGCAGTAAAAGTACGGGCCGGATTATATTTAGAACTCAGTAAACGGTGGCGAGGATCAATGGGCACTGCACAAGGTGCAGTCAGATATACATCACCTAGCCCTAAAATCAGATAATTGGCATCATAAATGATGTCCTTGACCTGCTGGCGGTGACTTAAACCATTAATCCGCTGAATAAAATCGACATTATTCGGAAGCCAGGGGGCTGTGGCACAGACGCTTTCCTGATAACGCTCAACAGCACCCAGAGTCGCCGAGTCCTCAAAGGCCATGGGTAAATGGATAATTCTTGAAGGGATTTTAATGTCACGCAAATCGCCCATCTGTTCTTCAAGACCAAGCAGGAAGTGAATCAGTTGCTGTTGACTCAAACGCAGACCATCATATTTAATCTGCAAGGACCGTACACCAGGTGACAATTCCAGGATACCGTCCAGATCAGCTTCACGGATCAGTTGCATCAAACGGTGTACGCGCAGGCGCAGGGCCAAATCCAGTACGTTATCGCCATATTCCAGTAATATATAACTGTCACCTGCCTGACGATATACAGCTTTTGGTGCATCTGGCGTAGCTTCACGCAATGCCAGGATACTTTCTGCCTGAACTGTAACGATTTCAGCCTCGCTGGTTATCTCTGCCTTGGCAAAGTTTTGGAGGGTTTGAATTTGCTGCCGCTCCAGCGCATTGGCCTGCTTTACCGAGATTGGATAGAAGCTAATCGTGTCATCGGCTTTCAGTTGACCAATTTTCCAGAGTTCAGCTTTGGCAATGGTCACCGGACAAACAAAGCCCCCCAGGCTCGGACCATCTTTGGCAAGGATTACGGGGAAATCACCGGTAAAGTTAATCGCACCAATGGCATATTCACAGTCATGTACATTGGATGGATGTAATCCTGCTTCGCCACCATTTTCACGCGCCCAGCTTGGCGTCGGTCCAGTTAAACGGATACCCAACCGGTTCGAGTTAAAATGCACTTTCCAGCTTGATGCAAAAAACTCCTCAATATATTCAGCTTTAAAGAAATCAGGTGCTCCATGCGGACCATAGAGCACACCAATTTTCCATTCCTTGCCATAACTTGGAATCAGAGTTGTTGCTAAAGCTTCAGGTTCTGCAATCGCTAAAGGTAGACCATCGGCCGGCAGCTCAGGATTCACCATCTTAATCATGTCGCCAGCACGTAATACTCGGCCTGCATGTCCACCAAAATCACCTAAAGCAAAGGTAGAACGGCTACCCAGATATTCCGGCACATTCAGACCATTTCGTACAGCCAGATAAGTCCTGCAGCCTGATTCTACCTGTCCAATTTTTAGAGTCTGTCCTGCTTTTACCTGAATAGGCTGCCAGAAATTTACTGCTTCATCATCCAGACTTACCGGACAAGGTGCGCCAGTTAAAGCAATGATATTCTCTGCATGAAACTTGAGGGTTGGACCTTGCAGGGTAAATTCGAACCCGGCGGCTGCCTCGGCATTCCCGACAATTTTATTGGCCAGCCGGAAAGCATAATCATCCATTGGACCTGAAGGCGGTACACCAATATCCCAATACCCGACACGACCCGGATAATCCTGAATCGAACTTTGTGTACCCCGCTGAATCACCTCAATCACATTCGGCACATACTTGAAATCATCCAGCATGCGTGTCCAGATCTGCATCTGTTCAAAACGCGGATCTGAAATGACGGTATGGACATAATCCAGATTGGTACTAATACCATTCAGGCGAGTTTCAGCTAGTGCCGCTTTAAGAGTCGTAATCGCAGTTTCACGATCTTCTGCATGTACGATAATCTTGGCTATCATCGGGTCAAAGTATTGGGAAATTTCAGTTCCGGTACTCACCCAGGTATCAACCCGGACATTTTCCGGAAAAAAGACATCGGTCAAAATCCCTGGACTCGGCTGGAAATTCTTAACTGGATCTTCGGCATAGATGCGTACTTCAATCGCTGCACCCTGAGGCTGAATGCTGCTTAGATGCTTCCAATCCAAAGTATCGCCTGCTGCGATTTTCAACATGCATTCGATCAGGTCTAAACCGGTCACCATTTCAGTGACAGGATGTTCCACCTGCAAACGGGTATTCACTTCAAGGAAATAAAACTCGTCACGTGCTGCATCATAAATAAACTCAACCGTACCGGCACTGCGATATTTCACCGATTTGCCCAGTTCAACTGCCGCCTGATGCAGTTTTTGTCGCGTTGCATCAGGTAAATGAGCCGCTGGTGTTTCTTCCACGACCTTCTGATTACGGCGCTGTAATGAACAATCGCGTTCCCCCAAAGCCACTACCTGTCCCTGTCCATCTCCAAAAATCTGAACTTCGACATGACGGGCTTTATCGATAAAGCGTTCCAGAAACACCCCTGCATCCTTAAAGAACTGCTCGCCCAGACGTTTTACACTTTCATACGCCTCCTGAAGTGCTTCTGCATCATCACAACGGGTCAAGCCAATTCCGCCACCGCCTGCTGTGCTTTTCAGCATAATCGGATAACCAATTTTTTCAGCTTCTGCCAAGGCTTCGTCCAGACTATTTAGCAGACCTGTACCGGGAGTCATCGGTACATTGGCAGCTGCAGCAAGTTCACGGGCACGATGTTTTAAACCAAACTCTAAAATCTGTTCAGCTGTTGGCCCCATAAAGGCAATATTATTTTCTTTGCAGGCACAGGCAAAGTCAGCACTTTCTGACAGAAAACCATAACCCGGGAAAATTGCTTCGGCCCCGGTATTTTTGGCTACAGCAATCAGTTTTTCGATACTTAAATAGGTATCACTCGGTTTGGTCCCTTCTAAGGACACTGCAATATCTGCATCAATCACATGCTGTGCATAACGGTCCGTTTCTGAATAGACGGCTATACTGGTCACGCCCATTTTTTTTAATGTGCGAATGGCGCGAATAGCAATTTCGCCGCGGTTTGCAATCAGTACAGTTTTAAACATGTGAATCCCCTTTTATTCTCTCTATTTTTCGAATCTGCTGAATGGATCTATTTCGTTTTTTTCTGATTCAGCCCATGGACATAGACTCGCTATCGACTATGTTCGCTGCTCTCTGTCGTAGCCTTTGATGCATACCGTCCGCAAATACAGCTTTTTTAAATGCATCGATTTTTGCTTGAAGAGGTGCAGCAATCGCAACTAAAATCCAGACAAGTTCACCCACCTCAACATGGGTAATGCGTTGAGCAAGATGATTCAGTTGAAGCTGTTTTGGCTGATCGGCATCGCGCCATTTTGGCGCCTGTCCAGCCGATCATTTTCTGATGAAGCATTCTCTATCCAATCTTGTATCCAAGTTTGAATACAGTTATGCAGAACTTATGCCAGTTTAATTTTTATTTTATTTTCAATATTTTAATAAAATTTAAGATGTATAAATTGGGAGGAGTTTCATTGGATGGTTGTTTTTGGTTCAGCCTGTTTTCAATTCAGTGCAAAAATTATTCTGGAACTCATATTGCATGAGCTACATCTCTCCAACTTGTACGACACTGATATAAAAGCCTATCTATTAATGAACCTTTAAGGGAACCATTCAGCTTATATCTTGGGCTAGTAATAAAATTGGAGGTACTCCATGCCGGGCTTAAGGGGGTTTTAACCCAAGATGCATATAGGCACACAGGAGATGATCGAAAGGAAATATAAAAGGAGAGGTTTCAAATATTGAAGTAAATAAGGCTACCCAATAATATTCACTGAAATTACGGATAATCTCTGTCACTCAACCACGAAAAGCGGCTTCAATCACGGCAACATCAATTTTCTTCATGCCCATCATGGCCTCAAATGCACGTTTGGCCGCAGCACGGTCAGAACTGTTACAGGCATTGATTAGGACCGCTGGCGTAATCTGCCAGGAAATGCCCCACTTGTCCTTGCACCAGCCACACTCACTTTCCTGACCGCCATTGCCCACAATGGCATTCCAGTAGCGATCTGTTTCCTCTTGGTCTTCAGTCGCCACCTGAAATGAAAATGTTTCATTATGCTGAAAACCAGGACCACCGTTCAACCCGATGCAGGCAACGCCCATTACTGTAAATTCGACCGTAATGACATCACCTTCTTTCCCAGAGGGATAATCTCCAGGGGCAAGGTTGATCGCGCCAACTGAGGAGCCTGGAAAGATTTCTGCATAAAATCGTGCTGCACCTTCGGCATCGTCATCGTACCAAAGGCAGACGGTGTTCTTCGCAATATTCATCATCTTCAATCTCCATTGATTTAGGTCTTACGCGTTCTGCCTAAGTCCAATGTGTCCCATATATCGGTCGAGAATAGTTATATGATCCCTTGTCTATCTTTCACCAAAAACAGAATAAACCTACTTTAGAATTGTATTTTTATTGATCGAAAGCTGTTTCAAAGTGCTTAAACTCATGCATTTCCAGAGTTTGTCACTGAACAATTGATTGCTTGGAAAATCGTGAATCAAAGAAAATAAATTGACCGTTTCAACACATTTTAACAACCAGTGATGCAACTGTTTTTTAACTTTGAAACTGGTGACAAATTAGCTAAATTTAAATCAGCAGATACGGAATAATATAAAATTGCAGCTTACAATTATTTTTTACTTTTCCAGAATTCCCACTTAGACTAGAGCACAATTTTGTTGCATATGCTTTTTGCCCTATGATCATTCAGGAATTAAGAAGATACCTTCGTAAAACGCGTCGTCATCTCTCTAAATTTGAGCAAAGGCAATCCGCACAAAAAGTTCTAAACCGTCTGATCCGCAGTCCAGAATTTATTCATGCCCAACGTATTGGCCTGTATTTGCATGCTTTTGGGGAGATTCAGACCCAGGCGATTATTGAACGCTGCTTTAAACTGGGCAAACAGGTGTATCTACCAGCGATTTGCGACATGAATCAGCAGCTGGTCTGGATCCGGATCAGCCAGCACCAATACCATAACAAGCGCTTTGCCCATCATCGGCTGGGTATGCGAGAGCCCATGAGCACCCGTGGTGTACATGTTTCCAAACTGGATTTATTGCTCATGCCACTATTGGCCTGTGATACTTCGGGCACACGGATTGGTATGGGCGGCGGTTTTTATGATCGTACCTTGGCTTCTGCACCTGGGCGTCCATTCCGTCTGGGGCTGGCGCATGACTTTCAACTGCTGGCACAGCCGTTAAAACGTGAAACATGGGATCAGCCCCTTGATGCTTTAATCACCCCGACAGTTTTTATAAAGTTCAAACGTTAATTTTGCAATTTTACCCTTGCTAACTACTTTAAAATCACATAATTAGTCATTTTTCATACAATTTAATCTTAACTGCCCTTGTATTTTTAAAATTACCCATCACTATTAAAAGCATGGCAACACCGTTGTCACTCATTAGGAGTGCTCATGTCTGAAATTATTATGAATCAAGAAACCTTAGAGCCTCAGGTTCCAAGTGTACTACCCCTTTTGGCGTTGCGTGATGTGGTGGTTTATCCGCATATGCAAATTGCGCTGTTTGTCGGTCGTGAAAAATCGATCAATGCAGTTGATGTGGCTCGTAACAGTGACAATCTAGTATTTGTAGTTGCGCAAAAAGATTCGCTTACAGAAGAAATTGATCACGACAATTTATATCAATACGGTACTGTCGCGAAGATTGTGCAAGTTGTGAATCACGAAAATGATGAAAACTGTATTAAAGTCCTGATCGAAGGCCTACACCGTGCCAAGCTGAAAACCATCATTGACGAAACTGAGTATCTGACAGCAGAGCATGAACTCAGCCCAATGACGGTGAGCGTCGATGCAGACACCCAAGCTGTGCGCTTGCAGGAATTACGTGCGCTTTTCGCTCAATATGCAGAAGCGAAACTTCGTAATGCGCGTGAACTGATCACCGCAGCCAACAAAATTGAAGATCTATTACAGTTATTGTTCTTCGTCGCAACCCGTGTTCCATTGAATATTGATGTCAAACAGAAATTCCTGGAACATGACGAATTCGAAGCGCATTTGACTGAGTTGATGACTTATCTATTGCAACAGTCTGAAGAACAACAGATTGAGCAAACCCTGCATGACTCTGTTAAACGTCAGATGGAAAAGAACCAGCGCGAATACTTCCTGAATGAAAAAATGAAAGTCATTCAGCGCGAACTTTCCGACATGAACGGCGGCGCGGAAGATGATGTCGCTGAAATTGAAAAACGTCTTGCTGAAGCAGATTTGCCTGAGCATGTACGCAAGAAAGCTGAAAACGAGTTCCGCAAGCTGAAAGCGATGCAGCCTGCTTCGAGTGAAGCTGCTGTGGTACGCAACTATCTGGAAGTGATTCTAGATACACCGTGGAATAAAGCCAGCAAAGTCAGCATTAACCTGAACAAAGCACAGGAAATTCTGGATGCAGACCACTATGGTCTGGACGATGTCAAAGATCGCATTGTGGAATATCTGGCAGTTCAGTCTCGTGTGAAAAAATTGCGTGGTCCGATTCTGTGTTTGGTTGGTCCTCCAGGTGTGGGTAAAACTTCACTCGGCGAATCAATTGCCAAAGCAACTGGTCGTGAGTTCGTGCGTATGGCGCTGGGCGGCGTGCGTGACGAAGCTGAAATTCGCGGTCACCGTCGTACCTATATCGGTGCGATGCCAGGTAAAATCGTACAGTCATTGACTAAAGTGGGTGTAAAAAACCCGTTGTTCCTGCTCGATGAAATCGACAAGATGGCGCAAGACTACCGTGGCGATCCGGCTTCCGCGATGCTTGAAGTACTTGATCCATCACAGAACAATAAGTTCAGCGATCACTATCTGGATCTAGATCTGGACCTGTCTGAAGTAATGTTTATCTGTACCGCGAACAGCATGAATATTCCTGAGGCCCTGCTTGACCGTATGGAAGTGATTCGTCTTCCGGGTTATACCGAAGAAGAGAAAGTCAATATTGCGGACCGTTACCTTGTTCCTAAAGCAATCAAGAACAATGGTCTACGTGCCAAAGAATTAACCGTGCATGAAGAAGCGATTCGTGACATCGTGCGCCGCTATACACGTGAAGCCGGTGTTCGTAACCTTGAACGTGAAGTGTCAAAAATTGCACGTAAAGTGGTGAAAGAGGCGGTTAGCAAGAAAGCTAAAAATCTTCAGGTTGAAGTGACAGCAGGAAATCTTCCAGATTACTTGGGTCCACATAAATTTGACTATGGTATGGCGGAAGAAGAAGCGCAAATCGGCCGTGTAAATGGTCTGGCTTGGACTTCTGTTGGTGGTGAATTACTGACCATTGAAGTTGCAGCAGTACCAGGTAAAGGCAAGTTCATTACCACCGGTTCTCTTGGCGATGTCATGAAAGAATCGATTACTGCTGCAATGACTGTAGTGCGTACCCGTGCGGATGAACTCGGCATCGAAGCCTCGCGCTTTGAAGAAACCGACGTGCATGTGCATTTACCTGAAGGCGCAACACCGAAAGATGGTCCATCGGCAGGTTTGGCTTTGACTACAGCACTGGTATCTGCTTTCACGGGTATCCCGATTCGTCCGGATATCGCGATGACAGGTGAAACCAGTCTGGGCGGTCGTGCGCTGCGTATCGGTGGCTTGAAAGAGAAACTTTTGGCAGCCCATCGTGGTGGCATCAAGCTGGTATTCATTCCACAGGAAAACGTACGTGACCTGGCGGAAATTCCAGAAAATGTCAAAGAAGGTCTAGAAATTAAAGCCGTAAAATCGATTGATGAGATTTTACCGCTGGCACTGACCTCTTTGCCAAAAGCCTTGGTTAAAGCACCAATTGTGAAAACCAAAGAAGAAGCGAAAGCAGCGCGTCATTAAGACTTGATGTTTCGTATAAAAAACCCTGCTTCGGCAGGGTTTTTTATTGAGTTATTGAATAAAACAACTGAATTATGGCTGTAGTGCCATCGTAACCAATCCATCAATCACATGAGTCATCTTGTTCAGATCAAGCTTGTCGAGGGTATCCAATTCGGTATTGTAATAAGGATTACGATAACTTGCAGTATCGGTAATCAGCATGGTCGAATAGTTGAATTTGGCATAATTCAGATAGCCCGAGAAATTCATATCCTGAGCAAAACTTGGGCTGACAAAGCGTTGACATTCCAGACGGTTAAAACGCTGCATGGCATCACAATAATCTCCAGTCAGGCCAGTTGAGGCTAAATGCCCAATGGCTGCAATGAAATTGCCATGTCGTGGATAAATCCATTTTAATCCCACCGGATAGCTCTGCACCTGATGTTCATCAAAATAACCAATCGAATCCAGAATCACCACGCCCTCAATTTTCTGCTTCTGCTTTTTTAAAGACTTGGCATGCATATAACTGCCCATATGTTCTGTCTTGAAAAAAGGCGGCTCTTCAAGCGTATAGAAAGCAAATTCGACATCATGTTTGAGCTTGGATTTTTGCAGGGCCAGTAATCTTGCAGTTTCCAGTAAACCCGCTACCCCTGAGGCATTATTATCAGCACCGTTTCGGGCACTAAAGACATCATAATGTGCCCCCATCACCATCTTGGTTTTGGCTTGAGTATCCAAGCTACAGATGACATTTCGGTAACTCAGGTTATTGACCACATAAACCTGAAACTGGCATGGAATACCAAAGCGCTGCATCTGCCCTTTGATCCAGGCAGATACCCGATTCAGCTCTTTTAGATTTTTATAATTTCGGTATTCATCGACACTCATGATCTGGCTAAAAAATAATTCCAGATGAGAGACCTGAGCATTTTTGCTCGAATTGGCTGCACAGAGACTAGGCCCCATGAGGCCTATCAGTAACAGCAGCACAGTACAACATCCTTTTATCATGACACTGTTCCGCATTTATTATTATTCCATTCCTTTATCAAGCGGATACTTGAACTAAGGACATTAAAGCAACACTAAATCTCTCATTTCAATTTCAATTTGTTTCCCTGCTCAACTTCATGTTGTTTGATCGTTATAATGAGGTATCCAATTATTGATCTGTCTGTATGAAAATCCGTATCCTGACCATTGGTCAAAAAATGCCAGCGTGGGTGCTGACTGGTTTTGAAGATTATTTCAAACGTATTCAGCCTTTTGTACAGACCCAGATTATTGAACTGCCGATGGCCAAGCGCGGGAAAAATGATTCTGAAGCGGATATTCTGAAATACCGCAATATTGAGGGCGACAGCATTTTAAATGCGCTCAAGCAGAATGAAACCCTGATTGCACTAGAAGTGGGCGGACGCGAATTCAGTACCGAAAAACTGGCTGAAACCATGAAAGGCTGGATGCTGGAAGGCAATGATGTAGCACTTGCGATTGGCGGGCCGGATGGTCACTCAGAAGCCGTGCGTAAAGCTGCTGCATGGCACTGGTCACTTTCCAAGTTAACCCTGCCGCATCCACTGGTACGTGTCATGCTGATCGAGCAGCTTTATCGTGCCATGAGCATCAATAACAACCATCCTTATCACCGAGCAGGCTAATGATTTTGCTGAAGCGTTCTTTATATGCAACGTTTTGTTGAATAATCTCTTCTGCTCTTATTTCTATTTTTCATGCATTATTGAGGCATCTTCCAGATGTGGTTTGACTTATGAACTTACAAACGTTGCCCGGCTTATTTATTTCTCATGGCTCTCCTATGCTGGCGCTGAATCCAGAACAAGTGGGTCCTGCCTTGCATCGTTTGAGCGAAAATCTGCCACGCCCGGAAGCGATTATTGTGATGTCCGCGCACTGGGAAAGTGATGCGCTGGAAGTGAGTAGCGCAATTCGCCCAGAAACCTGGCATGATTTTCGTGGTTTCCCGCCTGAACTGTATCAATTGCGCTATCCTGCACCGGGAAATCCTGAACTGGCCGAAAAAGTCTTAGGCTTGCTGGCCAATGCCGGCTTTTCTGCACATGCCAACAGTACCCGTCCGCGTGATCATGGCGTATGGATGCCACTGCTACATATGTATCCAGATGCCAACATTCCCGTGGTAGAAATTTCCTTACCCATGTCGATGAGCGCGGATGAGATTTATCAGATTGGTCAAAGTCTTGCACCTTTACGTGAACAGCAAATCCTGCTGATTGGTTCGGGCAGTATTACCCATAACTTACGGGAACTGTCTTGGGATGGAACGGCTGCTGATGTACCCGAATGGGCTTCTGGCTTTCGTAATTTTGTGGTGCATAAACTGACACATAGTGATTATGACGCGGTACTGGACTGGTCCAATATTCCGCATATGGCGCGTAATCATCCAACGCTGGAACACTTTGCTCCGATTTTCTTTGCAATGGGCACAGGTCAGCGTTTTAGTCTGGTGCATAGCAGTTTTACCATGGGTTCACTCGGCATGGATATTTATCGCTTCGATTAATCTTGCTTCAGCGCTAAAATCTTAATGATGGATACATTTTTCAACTTAAAGCTGCGAAATGTATCCATATTGTTTTGCAATACATCCATTATTATTGTTTGAACTTTATATACTTCATTATAAGTCCATGAAATTAAAATTTATTGTGCTGGCATTATTGCCTTTAACTTTTGCAGGCTGTCAGTCCAGTGATATTCAACGAGCTGGAGATCTTGCGGTGGCCACCATCCAACAAAAAAATGCAGATCAGATTCTTCCAGCCTATTACTGGGAACTGAATCGTGGACTAGAACGACCCGTTGTACTGAGTTTCAACGCTCAAGGCCGGCTGAGCGCCGTGACGGGCTGTAATGGACTCGGGACGACCTGGTCAGTCAAAAACAATATCATCACCACCAGCGAAGTTATAGGCACTGAAATGGCCTGTGATGCAGCATTGATGGAGCAGGAACGTTTTGTCAGCCAACTTTTACAGAAGCGTGACATTCCTTTTACGCTCAATACCACAGATCCTGACAAGCCGACCCTAATGTTGATGGCCGCAAATGGTCAAACCTATGAATTTATCGGGAAAATGACTCCGGAAACCAAATACCAAGGACAGGCTGAAACAATTTTTCTGGAAATTTCCCCCGATACCAAACAATGTACCGGCGTAACCCAACAAAGCTGCTTGCAAGTCAAAGAAGTGAAATATGATCAGAATGGCCTGAAAACTCAGGTGGATAAGGACTGGACTTTATTCTATGACCAGATCGAAGGTTTTCAGCATTCACAGAATGAGCGGCAGATTATTCGGGTCAAACGTTTTGAAATTAAGCATCCGGCAGCTGATCAATCGAAATATGCCTATATTTTTGATATGGCGGTTGAGCGTGAAATAGTTAAGGGTGCTCTTTAAGGCTAAAAATACCAGATATAAAAAAACCGAGGCAACAGCCCCGGTTTTTTCAGCTTAGACTAAGTCAGACTTAGAATACGCCTTGAGCAAGCATTGCATCAGCAACTTTTACGAAGCCCGCAATGTTTGCACCGTCAACATAGTTCACAGTACCGTCTTCTTTAGTACCGAATTTCACACAGTTACGGTGAATTTCTTTCATGATTGCGTGTAAACGCTCATCAACTTCTTCGAAAGTCCAGCCTAAACGCAATGCGTTTTGCGACATTTCCAGACCAGAAGTTGCAACACCACCTGCATTTGATGCTTTACCTGGCGCATAAAGAATTTTCGCTTCAACGAACTTCTCAACAGCTTCAAGCGTAGAAGGCATGTTCGCACCTTCAGCCACACAGATTACACCGTTTGCAAGAAGCTGAGCAGCGTCGTCTGCATCAAGTTCGTTTTGAGTCGCACATGGCAATGCGATATCACACTTGATACCCCAAGGACGTTGTCCTTCAAGATATTCGAAACCGTGTTTAGAAGCGAATTCTGAAATACGGCCACGTTTTACATTTTTAAGTTCCATCACTTCAGCAAGAAGCGCATCAGTGAAACCGTCTTTAACGTGAACTGTACCCGCAGAGTCAGAAAGTGAAACTACTTTCGCACCGAGGTACATTGCTTTTTCAGCAGCATATTGCGCAACGTTACCAGAACCTGAAATCGCAACGACTTTATCTTTGAAGCTTTCGCCACGAGACTTGAGCATTTCCTCAGCGAAATACACAGTACCGTAACCCGTTGCTTCCGGACGTGCCAATGAACCACCGAAAGTTAAACCTTTACCAGTGAATACACATGCCGTGTCATTACTTAATTTTTTCATCATGCCGGCCATGTAGCCCACTTCACGACCGCCTACACCAATATCACCCGCTGGGATATCTGTGTTCGCACCAAGGTGACGATACAGCTCGATCATTAAAGCCTGGCAGAAACGCATGATTTCGCCTTCTGATTTGCCTTTAGGGTCAAAATCAGAACCGCCTTTACCGCCACCCATAGGAAGTGTGGTTAAAGCATTTTTAAATGTTTGCTCAAAGCCTAAGAATTTTAGGATTGAAAGATTCACTGAAGGGTGGAAACGCATACCACCTTTAAATGGACCGATCGCTGAGTTGTACTGTACGCGGAACGCACGGTTTACTTGAGTCTGACCTTGGTCATCTACCCAAGAAACTCGGAACTGGATCGCACGTTCTGGCTCAACTAGACGTTCTAGTAAACCATGTGCTGCGTATTGTGGGTTCTTTTCAATGAACGGCCACAAACTGGTCATCACTTCTTCTACAGCTTGAAGAAATTCTGGTTGATGTGCATCACGTGATTTTACGTAATCTAGGAACTCATTAAGTGTGTTGTATTTCAACGCTTAATCCTCAGCAGAAAATGGATCAAAATTGGTCAAATTTACAATCAATGTTAAATTTTGGCGCAAAATATTAAATATCTTTTGTAACTAATCTACAATACTTTTTTTGAAAATACTTTAAAATTAATTTGATAACAAATATTTATATTGATTATGAAATTTTTTTCTATGTCAGGAAATGCCAATCGAATCAAGGCTTACATTCAGATTTATGCCTAATAATAAGGCACAAGTTGACCCTTAATTGCGCACGACTTAGGAGTTTAAAAATATGTTAAAATTGATGAATCGACATATTTTGTTTCACTTACTCTCTCATGCTTGCCATGAGTAACGCTGGTTATACATGAATTCGCCCATTTCTCTGGTCCAATCGATTGACGCTTTACTCCCTCAAACCCAATGTGGACTCTGCGGTCACCGTGACGGATGTTTACCTTATGCCCAGTCGATTGCTGAGGGGGAAAATGCCAATAAATGTGTGCCGGGCGGACAGCCTGTTGCCGATGCTTTGGCTGCATTATTAAATCGTCCTAAACTTCAAGCTGAAGAAAGTGTCTGGCCAGTTCAAGCCGATGGTCGACCTCAGCGCATCAAAGCCGTAATTCGTGAAGATGAATGTATTGGCTGTACCAAATGTATTAGCGCCTGCCCAGTCGATGCGATTATTGGTTCTGGTAAACTGATGCATACCATTCTGACCGACCTCTGTACCGGCTGTGAACTATGTATCCCGCCCTGTCCGGTAGACTGCATCGATTTGGTTGAAGATCAACAACCTTTGCCGACTGAAGCACAGCGTCTTGCGGAACAGGATGATTTACGTCAGCGTTACTATGCGCACATCCAGCGTGAAGAAAAACGGCGTAGCGATCGTAAGGGGCCTGTGGTCCGTGCAGAAATTGATACGGCCCTGTTTGCCCGTTTCTCTGCGTTAAATGAGCAACTTCCTGTGATTGAAGTCGCGAGCAAGCCAGAGAATGCACCTGTAGCTTTCGATTCCAAGACCACGATTGAACTGGCAAAACTACGTACCCAAATTAAAAAACTGGAAAAACAGCTTTCGGTTCGTGAAGATGCTCGAAAACGTACCCAACTGGAAGAACTGACACAGCAATTACAGGCTTTACAGGGATAGAACATGACCACAGCAAAGGCCAAGCCCATTAAAAACATGACCAAAAAGCAGATTCAGACCTTTTTTGAACGCCTGCGTGAACAGCGGCCTAACCCAAAAACCGAGCTGAATTATTCCAATCCCTTTGAATTACTGGTCGCGGTCACGCTCTCTGCTCAAGCTACCGATGTCAGCGTCAACAAAGCCACAGACAAACTCTTTCCAGTCGCTAATACACCGGAAGCCATTTATGCGCTAGGTGTGGACGGCTTGAAGGAATATATCAAGACCATTGGTTTATATAACTCGAAAGCGGTCAACGTGATTAAGGCCTGCGAGATGCTGATTCAGAAGCACAACAGCATCGTACCGGATAATCGTGCAGATCTTGAAGCCCTACCGGGTGTAGGTCGTAAAACGGCGAATGTGGTACTGAATACGGCCTTTGGTCAGCCGACCATGGCGGTTGATACCCATATTTTCCGGGTAGGTAACCGTACCGGACTGGCGGTAGGTAAAAATGTGCTGGAAGTTGAACACCGTCTGATCAAAGTCATTCCTCAGGAATTTATTATTGATTCACATCACTGGCTGATTTTACACGGTCGTTATACCTGTATTGCGCGCAAACCGAAATGTCATGAATGTGTGGTATCCGATGTGTGTAACTGGCCGGACCGATTCGAGTTTGGTGCAGCCCGCTCGATTGCAGTAAAAAATTTAGATGTTACTGAATAGAATAGTGCGATTAAGCTGGGATAAAAAGGTGACCAATGTGTCACCTTTTTATCGACTGTGAGAATACTACTTGGTGTTCAAACCAGATTCTGAGCTGAGCTGAACTATTGTGGATTATTTATCCTGATCTTGTTCAGCCTGTTCCTGCTGCTTGCGCTGTTCAAGTTCAGCTTGTAATTTTGGATGAAGCTGGCGCTCAGGCCGCTTTGCTGCATTTTCAGCACGTTCTTCCTGACGTACTTTGTTGAGTATTTTAAAACTGATATAGAACAGACCTACCAATACTGCCAGAAAGACTACCATCAACACCAATACGCCAAATTTCATAGCAACAAGTACCCTGCTCAAATACGCAATAAAAAAGAGCCCTAATATGACTTAGGGCTCTCTGATTGTCAAAATCATCGTCAGCCGATTATTTTGCCTGATCCAGAATCGCGAAAAGATCAGTCTGAACTTCATCGATTGGACGTAAACCGTTTAGCTTGTCATAAGTTGGTGCATTTTCACCAGACGCTGCACGGCCTTGATAGAAGCCAACCAGTTGCTCGGTTTCAGTGTGGTAAGAACCTAGACGCTTGCGAATTGTTGCTTCCAGATCATCAGGACGCTGAACCAGATCTTCACCCGTTTCGTCATCCTTACCTTCCACTTTTGGCGGATTGTAAACGATGTGATACACACGGCCAGATGCCGGGTGCTGACGACGGCCAGAAAGACGTTGTACGATCTCTTCATCCGGTACATCAATTTCAATCACGTGATCAATAGTGATGCCTTCATTTTCCAAAGCTTCTGCTTGAGGAATAGTACGCGGGAAACCATCAAAAATGCAGCCATTTACACAGTCAGGTTGCGCAATACGCTCTTTTACCAGACCAATGATCAACTCATCAGAAACCAAACCGCCATTGTCCATGACACTTTTAGCTTGTAGACCTAATTCAGTTCCTTCACGAATTGCAGCACGGAGCATATCACCGGTTGAAATTTGTGGGATATTGTAGCGCTTACAGATCAACTGAGCTTGTGTACCTTTACCTGCTCCAGGTGGTCCGAGTAAGATAATGCGCATATATAAACATCCTCATTTAAACAATATGTATGACGCCACGACCACAATCACCCGATTGTGTCCCCCGGCATCTCATTATAAGAAAGCCACAAACAAATGGATTAAACCCGCGACAAAACCGGTTACCCCACCCAATAAAATCAGAATCCATTCATCTTCCTGAAATGCAGGACGTAAAAGATTCTGAAACTCCTTCGGAGTCAACTCGCGTATGCGGTCTCTAAACATTTGATAGATTTTCTGTGCACGGCTCGCATTAAATGCTGGGTCGCATACAGGCACCATCGTAATTTCAATCGAGCGATCGATCAAGTCTGTCTTGAGTTTTGCATACTCTTTTGGTCCTAAAGACAGCTGTAAAGAGGTCCGAACCAGGGGTGTTTCCATAATTTCATTAATATGACGTTTGATAATGCGGCGGGTTTTATCTTTTCTGCCGCCATACATCATCTCGGTCATGATCGATTTTAACGTAATCAGATCTTCTGTGACTACACTTGCGAAGACGTCAGAGACTTCATCCTGACGTTTCATAAATGCGCCTTGTATGTTATAGGTGCCAATACGCGGAATCACCGGTTTGATCCACGGAAACTTGCGGTTTGCAGTACGGGCAAAGAATTGCGGGTACTTCACCGGGTGTGGATAGAGTGGGTTGAATACCATCCAGATCGCGATCCAGTTGGTCAAAAAGCCCCAGATCGCAGCCCAGAACGGTACAGTCCAGTGCCACGGCACTACAAACCAGACAATCATCTGGAAAATCCCAAAGAACATCCCGATGAGGGCACTGATATGCCAGATAAAATTGATCTCTTTTTGACCCACCTTCAGGAACATACGCACCATCAAGCGACGGTCGCCTTCCATCTGGCTCACTACCATTTCACGCATATCTACAAGTGACTCGACGTTCATGGTCAGCTCAGTCACTAATTCACGCAAAATTGCCGGCATTTGTTTTTGTGCTTGTGCATAAATTCTGCGCTTAATAGCAAAAGGTAGGTTTTCCCAGAGCACCGCATTGCGATCCATCATCACTTCATCAATCAGGTGTTCCAGTTCGAAACCGACCTGCTCGCCAATGATGCGTGCCATATCATCCGGATCCATCGCCTGTAAAAATTCGCGGATAGAGCCTAATTTTGACAGTGTGTTATCGGTAATAATGCCTGAAATACGTCCAGCTTTGCGTGGCACAATCCCTTGCCAGCCCACAGGTAATGGCCCGAGATGGAAACCCCAAAAATTGATCGGATAAAAGACCATTTTCAGCGCCATCCAGACGTGAGCCCAGGTTACAAATGCAGTCACTGGAATAATGCTGAGCACGGCCCAAAAATCCGGGCGGTTTACAAAGGTTTGCCACAACTCGTTGACGTACTCAAGCATGCATAACTTCCATATTTAATTTTTTGTTCACAGAATACACATATTAATAAGGTCGAATATTTTGTCTATAAACCGATACTTAAAGTATAGGAAAATTGTAGCCGGGGTTCTGTTTCAGCCACAGCACGACCATTTCGGTCTTCGAGTTTCTCTCCGGCACCGATCCCGATACTAAAACTGCTGATCCGTTCTGAACTAAGCAAAACATAGGCCAAATCAACGCCAGCACCTAAACGGCCTTCATATTCGCCATCAACCTGTTTGCTGTCGATATGCCCGGCATAAACCCCGACATAATAACCATTTTTATCTTTGCCGGTGAGATGTGCAGGATAACGAAAGCCTGCCTGGCCGCCAATCGTACGATCATCATCCAGAAAAACACCACCTTTCACATAAGCAATCCCATAAGGGTTTACCCATTCGGTATTTAAATGCAGTAATTTCTGGGTAAAACCCACGCCAACATTGAAGGCTTTTGCCTGAGCAGGCTCTATTTTAGTTGTAGTAGTACTTATTTGATCATGTGCATAAGCCCCGTTCGCCCACAATGCAAACGCTAACAAAGGGTAAACCTTGTTCATTCCTTCACCATCTTCCTTAATTATAGTTTTTGGTATAGTCCTATTTTTATTAGATTTTACTCTAGCAGAATTATCACAACTCTTATATACAGCACTTTACAATTTTAATGTCTGCAAAGTCAAAGCTTAAAGGAACTGATTGCAAGGACAGTTTTTCATTATCAAATCAAGTGCAGTTGCGTTAGAATACTCCACTTTGATTCTTTTCTACCACTCTCAGGTCTTAAGTCGATCGCGTATGAAGCAGCACTTTCCTTTAAAAAACGCACAACAAGAAAAGCGCATCTATCGCAGTCGAGTCTTGATTTCCATGGGGATTGTCATTTTCTTTATGCTGCTGCTGGTCAGCCGCTATGCCTATTTGCAACTGTTCAACTTTGAAAGCTTTACTACAGCTTCTGATGAGAACCGGATTCGTCTACAGCCCTTGCCGCCAGCGCGTGGTTATATTTATGACCGTAACGGCGTGTTGCTGGCCGATAACTATCCAGTATTTACTGCCACTTTAAGTCGTGCTGACGTACAGGATATCGACCAGACGCTCGAACGCCTCAAACCGATTCTGGAACTGACCGAAGAAGATCTTGAACGCTTTCAAACCCGGATTAAAACAGCGCGTAAAACCGAACGGGTTTCAATCAAGCTCAATCTGAACGAAAATGATATTGCCCGTTTTAGTGAAGTGAAATATCAGTTTCCGGGCGTGAATATTGAAACCCAGATGACCCGCTACTATCCGCATGGTGACCTGTTCGCACATGTGATTGGTTATGTCGGTCGGATTAATGACAAAGAACTGAAATCAATTGATAAGGATCTCTATGCTGGAACCAACCTGATCGGAAAAATCGGTGTGGAAAAATCCTATGAAGAGCTGCTGCATGGTGTGCCAGGAAATGAATCGGTAGAAGCAGATGCCTTTGGTAATGTGCTGCGTCATCTGGGTCGTAAAGACCCAGTGCGTGGTAATGATCTGTTCCTGTCACTGGATTACGGTTTGCAGGTGGTAGCTTCAGAACAACTGGCTGGGCGTCGTGGCGCGATTGTGGCGATGGATCCTAAAACTGGGGAAATTCTGGCGCTGGTATCTAGTCCAAGTTTTAACCCGAACCTGTTTGTGACCGGGATCAGCACCAAAGATTATTCATTCCTGCGTGATAACCTTGATCAACCTTTATATAACCGTGCGGTACAAGGAGTTTATCCACCTGGCTCTACTATCAAACCAATGTTTGCGCTCGGTGGTCTGCATCATGGGCTGGTAGACTGGGATACCACTATTTCTGATCCAGGCTATTTCAGTCTGCCGGGAGACAGTCACCGTTTCCGTGACCATAAAAAATCCGGGCATGGTGCAGTGAATATGCATAAGGCGCAGGTCGTCTCCTGTGATACCTATTTCTATGTCATGTCCTACCGGATGGGCATTGAAAAAATGAATATCTGGATGCGTCAGTTTGGCTTTGGCGAAAAAACCGGGGTGGATTTACCAAGTGAAAGCTCAGGACTGTATCCAAACCCGGAATGGAAAATGCGTACCCGCAAGGCCAAATGGTCACGTGGTGAAACCATTTCTGTCAGTATTGGTCAGGGTGCTTTTACTTCAACGCCATTACAGCTGGCTATGGCCACAGCCATTACTGCCAATCATGGCAATAAAGTCATTCCCCATGTTTTGCGTGAAAGTCGCGGTGCCAAACCGTTCAAGATGCATAATGGCACCCATGGCAAGATCGATTTTAATGGTCAGGAAGAAGACTGGATCAAGATGCGTGATGCAATGGTGGACGTAATTCAATCCGGTACAGGCCGAGGCATTAAAAGCGGCTTACAATATTCTATTGCCGGAAAAACCGGTACGGCACAGGTAAAAAGTATTGCTCAGGGCAAGCGCTATAATGAATCCTTATTGACTGACCGTCAGCTGGATCATGGCCTGTTTGTCGGTTTTGCGCCTGCTGAAAATCCTGAAATTGCGATTGCAGTTATTCTGGAAAATGGTCGCGGTGGTAGTGCCGCAACGGCTCTGGCCCGTCCAATTTTTGATTACTGGTTACTGCATAAAGATAAAAATCCGGTACGCCCACAAGGTCACCAATTAAGTGGTGGTCTGATGACAGCCGGAATCAAGCCAGCTGAATTACCAAGTGGTGCGGGCATGTTGAGTCAGGATGCAGCATCTAGTGCCGTTCCAGCCAGTGACCAGCCCGAAACGACTGCTCCGAGTTCTGCAAATACGACTGCATCTCCCGCAGCAACACCTGCTCCGACACCGGTAGAGCGAGATTAAAGATGAAAAACCAGCTTCGAATTATTGGTGGTGACTGGAAACGCCGCCAACTGCCTTTTGCCAGCATTGAGGGTTTGCGCCCGACGCCTGACCGTGTCCGTGAAACACTGTTTAACTGGCTAATGTGGGATGTACAAAATGCCCAGGTGTTGGATATTTGTGCCGGTTCTGGGGCATTGGCGTTTGAGGCATTATCGCGTGGTGCTGCATCAGTGGTGATGATTGAGCCGGATCGTACTCAGGCACAATTTCTGACCCAAAATCTGGAACTTTTAAAAGTCACCAAAGCACGTGCACAATTAAAAGTGGCTACGGCGCAGCAAGCTTTGTCTACCCTTCAGGCACAGTTTGATCTGGTTTTTCTAGATCCGCCATATAGCCTGGATTTATGGGAAGAACTAGCGCTAAAGGCAGATCCTCTGATCAAGGACAATGCCTATATTTATGTAGAAGCAGACCGTGATTTACAATTGCTTAAATTGCCGTCCTCATGGCGTTTAATTAAAAATACCAAAGCCGGTACAGTTCGTGCGGGGCTTTATCAAAAAAGTATTTCTTGATTTAAATTGTTTTGAAGAGACATTAAAAAAGGATTCCTCAGTGGAATCCTTTTTGTCATTGTAGTCAGTCAAATTTAAAGACTGTGTGATTAGCGATCACGGCGCCAGTCGCGGTTATCTCGGTCACGTTTCCAATCCCGATGATCTTTATGGTCCTTATTTTTCCAGTCATGATCTCTGTGGTCTCGATCATAATGTCCATTACGATCTCTGTTGCCACGATAATCATCATCCCAAGGATCAACCATACAACCGGTTAATGACACGGCCAATACAGAAAGTAATATCACTTTTTTCATCATGTCCATCACCTCTTACTGCACTCTGTCAGTATCAGTCGCTTTCATGGAGAGTGAACGGAGCCATTGTTGCACTCTTGTAGAGATTTATGCATCTTTTATGCATAGCTGCGAACTGCTCAATTCCTATTTAGCTTTCATGCTTTTATAAGAGTTTGAACTTTCATTTGCATAAATACAGCTAAATGGAAGCTTGGCTTTTGTTTAAATCTTGAGAATACTGCTGCCTTTGCTTATGACCTGATCTTTATGACTTGGCTGTTATTTATTCTTGGTGCAATGGTCGCAGGTTTTGTCCAGGGGCTGACCGGCTTTGCCTTTGCCCTGATCGCCATGTCTTTCTGGGTCTGGGTGCTGCCTCCGCAACTGGCCGCGCCCTTGCTGGTATTTGCCTCGATCTGGAGTCATGTGATTTCCCTTAGTCAGGAACAAAATCAGCCGGTTTTATCCAGACAGTTGGTGCTGCCTTATCTGGTTGCTGGTTTGATTGGCGTGCCGCTTGGTACTTATCTGTTGCAGATCATTCAAGCAGATACCTTTAAGATGATCTTGGGATTTTTTCTAGTACTGTGGTGTCCGGTGATGTTATTCAATCCGCAATTCAAAACAATTCAGCATTCAGGAAAATTGACTGATAGCTGCATCGGTTTTATTGGCGGAATTTTAGGAGGACTGGGCGGTTTTTGCGGTGCGATTCCTTCAGCCTGGGTGATGTTAAAACAATTACCCAAAGCCCAGCAGCGCTATATTTTGCGGCACTTTAATTTTGCCATTCAGCTCTTCACGCTGGGTACTTATGTATGGCAAGGCCTGATCAATCAAAGCCATTTACCGTATCTGGCATTGCTGATTGTTTTTGTGAGTATTCCGGCGATTTTAGGCGCAAAGCTATTTTATAAAATTTCAGAATTACTGTTTAAACGCATGATCTTAAGTTTACTCTTTAGCGCAGGCTGTTTTCTATTAGCATCCCAATTCATTTAAACACAAGATCAAGCTGAGTCTGTCTTCCCCGCTAAAGCTTGAATCCGTTGAAATAACTGCTATGTTAAGGCCAATCTTTGTAAATATAGATCATCATTATGCAGATTCGTGATCAGATTGTTCTTGTTACTGGTGGTGCACGTGGTTTGGGTTTAGCCATTACTCAGGCTTTACTGGCTGAGGGCGCGCGCGTGGTCGTCAATTATCATAGCAGTCAGCAGCAAGCTGAACAGCTGGCCCAGCAGTATCCTGAACAGGTATTTATTTATCAGGCAGATGTCACTCAAACTGATCAGGTCCGCGCTTTATTTGCCGCAGCTAAAACCCATTTCGGGGAAGCGATTCATGCTGTAATCAATAACGCACTGATTCAATTTGAATTTAATGGTGATGCACGCCCAAAAGTAGAAACGCTGACTTGGGACATGTTGCAACAGCAATTTAGCGGTGCAGTACAGGCTGCGTTAAATACCACGCAAGCCGCTCTGGATGACATGAAACAGGCAGGCTTCGGCCGGATCGTCAATATCGGTACAAACCTGGTGCAAAATCCGGTGGTTCCTTATCATGACTATACCGCTGGCAAAGCCGCTTTATTGGCCTTTACCCGCACCACGGCGCAGGATTTGGGACAATATGGTATTAATGTCAATATGCTCTCTGGCGGCCTGTTACAAACCACAGATGCCAGTAAAGCCACACCAGACTTTGTTTTTGATCTGATTGCTCAATCAACTCCTTTACGCCGCGTGATAACACCGGAGGAGTTTTCTGCTGCAATCCTGATGTTTTTATCGCCTTATTCACGTGCAGTAACCGGACAAAACCTGATTGTGGATGGTGGCCTGGTTAAAGGTTAACTGACCAGAGAATAGACCGGGATTTTTAGATTCTATTGTTCTATTTTTTGACCATCTGGTAGATTAAAAAGGTTTTGTGACCGGATTTTACTTCTACAATACGGTGTTCCCATAAAACCTTTTGTCTATTTTCTATGAAATTTATCACGACATTGCTCAGTACCTTATTGCTGGCAGGTTGTATGTCCAGCGATTTGAAGAAGTCCGAACAATTACTGCAAAATTTCCATTGTGCCAAGGTAGATACCGCCCAAATGCCACATAGCAGTATGACCGACTATTATCAGCAGATGTTGTATAGCAGCAAATCCAAAGTCGAGTCTTATATCAAGCAATATCATCAAGGTGAAGAGCTGTTTGACCTGCCACTGCATGAAGTGGTGGAACAGCAATATGATCTGTATAAAAGTGCCTGTCAAAGCCTCGGTGGAATTTTACCCGCTTCTGAAAACTAAGTAGTATTTGTCTGATATTCTTAATTCTTAGACAATAAAAAAGCAGGGAAAATACCCTGCTCTTTTTACAACGCAATTTTAATTCTGATAATAACGCTGATCGACACTGAAACATTCAGGGAATTTTGGCTGAATATCTGCATAAAATGCCATGATTTCCCCCATATCTTTTTCATAATCCCCTGTCGGATAAACGATTTTACCTACGCCAGTTTTCTTCTTGGCATAGTCCATATAGGCCAATGCAATCGGCACACCGGCATTAATCGCTACATGATAAAAACCTGTCTTCCACTGTTCCTGTTTGGCACGAGTTGCTTCTGGCGTCACCAACATCACCAGTTTAGGATGGGTCTTGAATAATTCCGTCATCAGCTGAACCATGCTCGGACGAGGCTCACCCGGCTGTTTAGGACGGCGATCAATCCCGATACCGCCCATAGCACGCACAAAAGGCCCAAATGGCAATTTCATGTAACTGTCTTTAATGGTTAAGCGAACATTCACGCCTAATGCTTTTAAGGCCAGTCGCGCATAGAGTGCATCCCAATTACTGGTATGAGGAGCAGCAATCATGACACATTGGTCTAAATCTAGGGGCCAATGGTTATCAATTTCCCAACCCATCAGGTTCAGGCTTTGTTCTGCTAACTTCTCAAACACGTCACGCACCAATTCTATTCAAAATTGCGCGAATTTTAGCAACCTCGGCAAATATAGATAGTGCTCTATGATCAATAAATAAACAATTGATCTATATTTGTATAATTAGAATTTTTAAATGAATAGTTGATTATTTTTGCCACCTTCAACTTATCTCATACATCAATTTACGGATAGTTCAGATTGCTTCCCCATATAAATAGGAATTTCTTTCCAATTTAAAGGATTCATACATTAAAAAGATCTTAACCTCCCAATTTGAGGATATGGAGAATTGATATTTCTTTTTATACTCCTACTTACAGGATAAAGCTCAGGAAGATTAATATGAAAAAAACTTTAATTTGCCTCGCCTTAGCAGGAGTATTAACTGCCTGTGGCGGGTCTGATAATAATGATAGTTCACAGACAGAAAACCCACCGCCTTCATCCTCAAACAAAATTGGTGTTTTGACAGATGGCACTATTCAAGGAGCTAACTATAGCATTAACGGGGTTATTAAACAGACCAATGAACGGGGTGAGTTTGAATACCAGGAAGGTGATGAAGTTACTTTTAGTATAGGCGAGATCGTGATTGGAAAGCTTAAAGCTGCCAGTCGGATTACCCCTCAAGAATTAGCAAACGATGAAGATACCCGGCTTAATTTAATGATTTTCTTACAGTCATTAGATAAAGACGGTAATCATGACAATGGGATTGAAATTCCATCTAACCTTACTCCGTTGTCTTCCGCAAAAATCGATTTTTCCTTACCTACGTCAGAGTTTATTGAAGTTCTGGAAACCGAACTGAGTAAAATTCCAGAATTAACAAACCCTGTAGTAGTAACACCTGAAGAAGCACAAGAAAACTTCCGTAAAGCCATTTTTAAAGATATTGCTGGTATTTGGTCTACAACAACCAATGATGACGGCGAGTCCTCAGAAGTGATCTTGGTGATTGATGAAAATGGTCACTACACATTAGGAGAAGCTATTCCTCAAGATTCAGACAATGAAGGAAATGGTCTTGAGAAAGGAGAAATTTCTCTAAATTCATTAACTGGTGATTTTACTGCTAGCACCTCTATTGATACCAATACAGATTGGGGACTGGCTGATCCAAATCAACAACGTACCATGACATTGGCATTTGACGGTAGCCAGTTAACGATTCAGGAGAAGTTAAACCCGCAAGAAGGCGCCACTTTTAACCGCTTGGAAAATAACGTCAATGGTATTATCGGAGCTTGGCAAAGTGCTACTGACCATCTCTTTATCTTTAATGCCAACAATACTTATTTCCTACTAGATCCTGTAGGTAATGATCAACCGGATGAAGAAGGCTCTTGTGGCGATCCAGGAATCGAGTTTGGTAAATACCAAGTCAGGGATAACAAACTCTATATTGACTCACGCGATATTCTGGTCGATACCAATGGCTGTGCTGGCCTGTCCGAAACTGGCGCCAGTTCAGGCCTAACCCTGAATATTCAAGCCAATACCCTGTCCTTTACCGTTGAGGGTGAAGGCACCTTTAGCCTCAACCGTTATAAATAGTTTATGTCAAACGAACCTAATCCAATATTTATATTGGATTAGGTCACTGAATATGCTCAAAATATATCATACAGCCCATCAGCAGATGCATCAGTTCAATTTGAGAATTACAGCCGGTTTTCTCATAAATATTCTTAAAATAGGTTCTCACAGAACTGAGGGTAATCCCGCAGTGCTCCGCAATTTCTTCCAGCTTATAAGCATTCAATAACAGCTCGCACAGCTCAAACTCCCGATTCGACAGCCGGTAACACTGCTGCAAATAAGCCTTAGACAACGAATAATGCTGGTTTTTATCGGTGATCAATAAAGCAATCCGATGCCGCGCTTCATCCAGCTGGGGTGTTGGACTAAAATGCTTAAAAGGCACCGCCGTCAGCATTAACTGCTGCCCATCTGGCCCTTTTAGTGCCAATGCACCACCAATCTCGGTATGCAATGCCACATCTTGCAGCAAGGCACTGGCTAAGAGCTGTTCTAGTGCCTGCTGGTCAGAAGGACTGGTTTTCAACCGGTTATGCAGATCCAGTTCCAGACAGCGCTGTGCACCCATCATCTGCTGTGCCACCAGATTGGAATAACAAACGCACAGTTTTTGGTCTAGCAACACAATGCCAATTTTTAGGCTGTCCAAAATCATATACAAACTGGCATTATGCTGTTCAACCAGACTGATCTGGCGGTGAATCTGCAATGCCCGACGTAAATGAATACCAATACGCTTTAAAAAATCCAGCTGTTCCTGCGCAAAAGGTGGCATATACGGCGCACGATGAATACCTAGTACTGCCCAGCGATAATTTCCCCGATCCAGCAAGACTCCTGCCATATAGCAAATACCGGTAGGTTTTAAGCATTTTTCATAAAATAGATACTGCTCGGTTCCAGGCAAGTCAGCATAATACTGACAGTCCTGATTCAGCACCTCCCCAGTATCAATTTTATTCCAGAGCGGCATATGCAGTTTCATATCTATCACCCGAATACGCTCATCTTGATAAGCTTTCAGGCTTTGCTGCGGAATATTGTGAGTATAGACAAAATCATAGCCTGGATTAAGCTGATCCAGACCGGTAAAAATTGCACTCTTACTTTTAGTATAGCTCACGATATCTTTGATCACGTCCAGCCACAAAGATGGCAATACAGCAGCATCATAAATTTTTGCAATCAGATTAGGGTGTGTTGACACTTTTAGCTTAAAAAAATAGCGAAGTAGTAAAATCAAATCGCCAAACCCAATTTTACTATTCGCTATGCCTCGTACCATGCTGACAGATCAACACTGGC